>NZ_JBEHZD010000516.1:0-5538 GCF_040240285.1 Streptomyces sp. HSW2009
GTGGCGGCGAGTGTTGCCATGGCGCCGCCGGTGGGGAGGTTGCCCATCAGGGTGGCGCGGTGGGCGACGAGGTGGCATGCGTCGGGGAGGGAGAAGACGCCGGCGATGTGTGCGGCGGCGATCTCGCCGATGGAATGCCCGATCACCGCATCGGGTCGTACGCCCAGGGAGTCGAGCAGCCGCGCCATCGCGACCTGCAAGGCGAACAGACCGGCTTGCGCGTATGTGGTGTGGTCCAGAAGCCCATCCGGCCCACCTGTGAAGACGACCTCGCGTAGGGGGTGGTCGAGGTGGGGGTCGAGGAGGTTGCAGACTTGGTCGAAGGCTTCCGCGTAGACGGGGAAGCGCTCGTACAACTCCTGTCCCATGCCGGCGCGTTGGCTGCCTTGGCCGCTGAAGAGGAAGACCGTGTCGCCACCGGTGGGCGCCGACTCGGACGACGGTCCGGCGGTCACGATGGCGGGGTGGCTTTCGCTGGTCGCGAGGGCGGTGAGGCCGGCGATCAGTTCTTCGCGGTCGTTGCCCACCACCGCGGCCCGCTGCTCGAACTGGGTACGGGTCGACACCAGCGACCAACCGACGTCGAGCGGCGACACCTCAGGGTCACCCGCCAGCCGCTCGGCCAACGCCCGGGCCTGGCCGCGCAGCGCCTCCAGGGAGCGGGCCGAGACCAGCCACGGCACCGTACCGTCCGCCAACCCTGTCGACGGGCCAGCATCGGACGCGGCCTCCTCCGCCGCGGTCTCGTCGGTTGCCTGCTCGCCCGCCACCTGCTCGTCCGGCGCGTCGGCCGCGTCGCTCTCCTGCGATGCGTCGCCCGCGGGCGCCTGCTCCAGGACCACGTGCGCATTGGTGCCGCTGATACCGAAGGACGACACACCCGCCCGGCGCGGATGGTCACCCTGCGGCCACTCGACCGCCTCGGTCAACAGGTGAATGGCGCCCGACGACCAGTCCACGTGCTGCGTCGGCTCGTCGATGTGCAGCGAGGCGGGCAGCAGCTCGTGCTGCATCGCCAGCACCATCTTGATCACGCCGGCGGCGCCCGCAGCCATCTGCGAGTGGCCGATGTTGGACTTGATGGAACCCAGCCACAGCGGGCGGTCGGCGGGCCGGTCCTGGCCGTAGGTGGCGAGCAGGGCCTGCGCCTCGATCGGGTCACCCAGCGCGGTGCCGGTGCCGTGCGCCTCAACGGCGTCCACGTCGGACGCGACCAGCCGGGCAGCCGCCAGCGCCTGCTGGATCACCCGCTGCTGGGCCGGCCCGTTGGGGGCGGTCAGACCGTTGCTGGCACCGTCCTGGTTGACGGCCGTGCCCCGGATCACGGCGAGCACCCGGTGCCCGTTCCTACGGGCGTCCGACAGCCGCTCCAACAGCAGTACGCCGACGCCCTCGGACATCGAGATGCCGTCGGCGGCCTGTGCGAACGGCTTGGACCTGCCGTCCGGAGCCAACCCGCGCAGATCGCTGAAACCGACGAACGGTGCCTTGGAAGACATCACGGCGGCGCCGCCGGCCAGCGCCATGTCGCACTCACCCTGGCGAATCGCCTGACAGGCTAGGTGCATCGCCACCAGCGACGACGAGCAGGCGGTGTCCACGGTGACGGCCGCGCCTTCGAGGCCGAGGGTGTACGCGACCCGGCCCGAGACGACGCTCGCGGAGTTGCCGATCGTGAAGTAGCCGGCCGAACCCTCCGGGACCTGCGACTCGTCCGAGACGTAGTCCAGGTGGTCACAGCCGATGAAGGTGCCGGTCTGGCTGCCGCGCAGCGACTCAGGGTCGATCCCGGCGTGCTCGATGGCCTCCCACGAGGCTTCCAGAGCCAACCGCTGCTGCGGCGCCATGGCCAGCGCCTCGCGCGGGCTGATCCCGAAGAACCCGGCGTCGAACCCGGCGGCGTCGTCCAGGAAGCCGCCCTCGCGGGCGTAGCTCGTACCCGGGTGCTCGGGGTCGGGGTCGTAGAAGTTGTCCAGGTCCCAGTTGCGGTCGGTCGGCACCTCCGAGACGGCGTCCCGGCCCTCGGCCACCAACTCCCACAGTTCCTCGGGGGACCGTACGCCCCCGGGGAAGTGGCATGCCATGCCGACGATCGCCACCGGCTCGTGGCCGGCCGACTCGACGTCCTTGAGACGGCGTTGGGTCTGACGCAGGTCCGCCGTCACGCGCTTGAGGTAGTCGAGAAGTTTCTCTTCATTGTTCGCCATTGGCGGCGTACCCACTTCCCTCGGCGATCACCGGCGGCCCGTGCCTTTGCTGAACGGGGCGGGCGTCAGGCGCGAACGGCTCGTGGTGCGGCGAAGGGCGGCTTCGCTCATTCCAGGGATGGTGCAGTGCGTCGTTCGCAGGCCCGCCTGCCTGTCAGCGTCGTGGACCACACTAAAGTCGACCTAATCCGAGTCAGTGGACGCTATTTCGCACAGGAAAAAGGGGCCGACAATCGCCGCCGAAGCAATCCGGAGGGGTGCTTCGGGGATCGGGTTCGGTATCGGGACGAGGCAGCGGAACGCCCAGTACCGGCCCGACCGATAACGCTGGCCGGGCCGGTGGGTGGTGCTCGTTTCGAGTGAGTTACTTACGACGACAGTCGTAGCTCCCGCGCAACACGGTGCCGTCGGAGAACGTCATCGTCTGATGGTTGGTGAAGTGATTCCTGTTCACCACCTGGTAATCGTCCCGAAGGTCGATCGGGACGCCCGTGGTCTCCCCGGTCGGGCTCGGCTTCACGACCTGGCTGAGAGCCCCGTTGAAGACCAGGTGGCCGTCCTTCCAGGGCTCGGCCGCGTAGTTCCCGTGGCTGCCCCAGTTGTCGTGGTACTGGTTAATGAATTTCTTCGCCACCGGGTCCCAGCCGAAGGTGGCGCGGCCGACCACGTCACCGGGCTGCATCGTCGCGTCGGTGTAGTAGTAGTGCCCGCCCATGGCGCGCTTCGTGGTCATCGTCATCGTCGCCGGCTTGGACCCCGGCGGCGGCGCGTAGCTGCACGCGAACGTGCCGAGCAGGAAGTCGAGGCCCTTGACCTGCGGAGGCGCGGCCAACGGGCCCGGCTTGACGGGCCGCACATGCTGCGACGGGGCGCTGGCCCCGTCGTTGTCGGCGGGCTCCGCGCCCACCGGGCCGACGGCGACGAGGGCCAGGCCCACCGCCGCGGCGCCCGCGATGCCGATGGGGACGCGCCGCCTGCGCAGGGCCGGGGCCAGCCGACGCTGCTCCCGCCCCTGAGGTTTCTCGGTACTCACACTCAACTCCAGCGATGCTCGTGCGTTGACCTGCGGCTTGCGGGCCGCGGGTGACCCACCGGCCGGCAGCGCGGGCGGTCTGCCGGGCACCGGCCCGCGATGGGGCCGAAGTGGCCCGGACGGCCGGTCACATCGCTGCTGCGGGCGGGCATGTGGGGCTCATGGTTCGGCCCGTCGCTAAAGGTGTTCTAAGGCGTGGCTGGAACTGCCCGGTGGCCGTACGGGGCGGCCGACGCCCCGCGATGCGCCCGTGCTGGCATCGGCCGGCAGGCCTGATCGAGCCCGCCATACGCACCGGCTCCCGCCCGTACGCAACGGGTCTGCGCCTTCCCGCGGGAGCTGCCCTGCGGGGCCCGGCCGACCCACCTGGACGGCACTGCCCGTACGACGCTCCGGGGCGTCATGACCACAGGACACGGGAGGGAAGCGTGGCGGGGGAGCGCCGTGGAGATCGGTGCCATAGGAGGCGAGCAGCGGAAGGAAAGGGAGGGATCGCAGGGAAGCGGAGGTGAGCGGTTCTGATGCATTTCTGCAAGATCAGAAGCGAACGTAGCACCCCTCACGGCCACGGCCAGCGCCTTTTCGGACATCGGCTGCGCCTTAGGTCAACTTTAGCCACGCCGTTCACGCTGAACCCGGCGCGGAGCCGGTGTCCGCGGCCGGGTGTTCTCGGTACGTGTTCGTGATAAGGAGATGGCGATGAGCGAGACTGGCGACGTTGGAGAATCCCCTCTCACGAGCAACTGGCCGGCCGTGGAAAAGTATTTCGAGCAGGCCCCCACATCGCAGGAGATGATGGGCTGGATCGAGAACATCTACCAGCAGGGAATTCGCCGCGCAGGGTATCCGGCCGATAGTTGGATCGAGGAGTGGGCGGTCGACCAGTTCCGTGAGACCGGCCTTGAGGACGTACGGCTCGAACCGCTGGAAACGCCCGTGTGGCGCCCGAAGTCCGCACACTTCGAGATCTGGCCGATCGGAAAGCCGGAACAGGTCACCCGATTCTCCGGCTTCGGCCTGCCGTACTCGACGCCGACCGACGGCACCGAGGGCCGGCTCGCGCGCATGGAAGACGGCGAGGTGAAGGGCGGCATCGCGGTCCAGGAGATCACCTTCTCGCACGTACCGCAGTCGCAGATGGCCGCGCGCGCCACCGACCTGTACGACCCCGAAGGCGTCCTCCCCGACCTGGTGCAGGCCGTGCCGTTCGACCTCGCGCACGTGCTCGACTTCGACGTCGCCGCCAAGAACGGCGCCACCGCGTACGTCGGTCTGCTGACCGGTGTGCCGTGGGAGACCAGCGACTTCTACTGGCCCTACGACGCCGAACAGCGCCCCATCCCCGGCATCTGGCTCAGCGGCAACGACGGGCGCGTGGTGCGCGAACTGATGGCCTCCGGGGAATGCGAGGGTCGGATCGTCTCCGACGCCACCCGCACCCGCGAGACCACGCACAACGTGGTCGGCACGCTGCCCGGTGCGTCCGACCACTGGGTGATCATCGGCTCGCACCACGACGGCCCGTGGGCCTCCGCCGTCGAAGACGCCTCCGGCGTCTCGCTGGTCCTCGCGCAGGCCAAGTTCTGGGCATCGGTGCCGCAGGAACTGCGACCGCACAATCTGCTGTTCCTGCTGACCTCCGGCCACATGGCGGGCGCCGCCGGAACCCAGGCGTTCATCGCCGACCACCAGGACCTGTTCCCGAAGGTGGTCCTGGAGATGCACCTGGAACACGTGGCCCGCCGCGCCGACGTGATCGACGGCGAGGTCGTGCCCACCGACGACCCCGAGGTGCGCTGGTGGTTCGCCACCCAGGCGCCCGCCCTGGAGAGCCTGGTGCTCGACTCGCTCGCCGCGGAGGACATCAAGCGGTCCTGGCTGCTGGCACCCAACGCGCTGGCACCCAACCCGGCCACCGACGGTGCGTACTTCTACTACACGGGCGTCCCGCTCGTGCAGTACATCTGCACCCCGATCTACATCTTCGACCCGCGCGACACGCCCGACAAGGTCGACGAGCCGAGCCTGGTGCCGATCTCCAAGGCCGCGGCCCGCATCGTCGCCGGGACCGTCGGCTGCGACCCGGACACCCTGCGGGTCCCGCTGGAGAACACGCAGCCGCCGGGCAGCGCCAGTGAGGGCTACACGCCGCCGGAGGACTGACCCCGCCTCCGTACGCGGCTGCGCCCGCACGGGAAGCCCACAGCGCCGCACCGCTGTGGGCCACACACCGAGGTCGTATTAACATCTCCGCGCCCACGAGACGGGCGCCGAGGGGGGTGGGCCTGTGGGGGGGTG
>NZ_JBEHZD010000517.1:0-5522 GCF_040240285.1 Streptomyces sp. HSW2009
TGGCGGGGGGCGGGCGCGCCCCCCGCCCCCGCGGGGGGCGGGGGCCGGGGCGGGGGGCGGGGGGGGGCCGGCGGGGGGGGGGGGCGGGGGCCCCCCGCCACTCCCAGGGGGGTTAGCGCAGGCCGCTGTTGATGGCCGAGATCAGCTCACCGTTGGTGGTGTCGCCGCTGAACTCCCAGAAGAAGGAGCCACCGAGCTTCTGGTCCTTCACGTACGACATCTTGCCGCCGATGGTGGCCGGGGTGTCGTAGCTCCACCACTGGTTGCCGCAGTGGGCGTACGCGGTGCCGGCGACGGTGCCGTTCGACGGGCAGCGGTCCTTGAGGTCCTTGTAGTCCTCGATGCCCTGCTCGTACTTGCCGGGCGCGGGGCCGGTCGCGGTGCCGCCCGGCTCCTTCTGGGTGACGCCGGTCCAGCCGCGGCCGTAGAAGCCGATGCCGAGCAGCAGCTTCTTCGCCGGGATGCCCTTGCCCTTCAGCTTCTGGATCGCCGCGTCGGAGTTGAAGCCCTCCTTCGGGATGCCCTGGTAGGAGGTGAGCGGCGAGTGCGGAGCCGTCGGGCCCTTCGCGTCCCAGGCGCCGAAGAAGTCGTACGTCATGACGTTGTACCAGTCGGCGTGCTGAGCGGCGCCGGCGTAGTCGGCGAGGTCGAGCTTGCCGCCGTCCGAGCCGTCAGCGCTGATCGCCGCGGTGACCAGGTTGTCCTTGCCGAACCGGTCCCGGGTCGCCTTCATCAGCGCGGTGAGGGAGTTCTGGCCGCTCGTGTCGCAGGTCAGACCACAGGCGTTCGGGTACTCCCAGTCCAGGTCGATGCCGTCGAAGACATCGGCCCAACGCGGGTCCTCGACCAGCTTGTAGCAGGAGTCGGCGAAGGCGGCCGGGTTCTGCGCGGCCTGACCGAACCCGCCCGACCAGGTCCAACCGCCGAACGACCACAGCACCTTGATGTGCGGGTACTTGGCCTTCAGCTTGCGGAGCTGGTTGAAGTTGCCGCGCAGCGGCTGGTCCCAGGTGTCCGTCTGGCCGTCGACGCTCGCGCTGGCGTCGTACATCTTCTCGTAGTCGGCGTAGCTGTCGCCGATCGTGCACTTGCCGCCCTGGACGTTGCCGAAGGCGTAGTTGATGTGCGTGATCTTCTCGGCGGTGCCGGACGTCACCAGGTTCTTGACGTGGTAGTTGCGCTGGTAGACACCCCAGTTGGTGAAGTACCCGAGCTTGACCGCGTCGCCGACGGGCGGCTCGCCGCCGCCACCGGTGGTGCGCACGGTGCGGGCGGGGCTGGCCGGGCCGACCTGGTCGGCGGTGTCGCGCGCCTTGACCGTGTACGAGTAGTCGGTGCCGGCGGTCAGGCCGCTGTCGGTGTAGCTGGTGCCGGTGACGGTGCCGACCTTGGCGCCGCCGCGCAGCACGTCGTAGTTCTTGATGCCCTTGTCATCGGTGGCGGCGGTCCAGCTCAGCTTCACCGAGGTGTTGGTGATCTCGCTGGCCGAGGGGGTGCCGGGAGCGCTGGGCGGGGTGTCGCCCGGCTGGGTGCTGCCGTCACAGGAGCCGCCGTTGAGCTTACAGCCGCTGGGCGCGCCGGTGCCGGTGCCGTTGAAGCCGAAGGTGACGCTGGCGCCGGGCGCCAGGGAGCCGTTCCAGCTCAGGTTCTTGGCGGTGTAGTGGCCGTTGGAACCGGAGACGGTGGCGTCCCAGCCGGAGCCGGCGGTGGTACCGGAGGGGAAGTCCCACTCGACGGTCCAACTGCTCAGCGTGGTGTCACCGGTGTTCTTGACCGTCCAGCGGCCTTCGAACCCGCTGCCCCAGTCGGATGCCTTGAGGAAGGTGGCGGTGGCGGACTCGGCGGCCTGGGCGGGAGAGGCGAGGCCAACGAGTGCGGCGAAGGGGAGGGCCATCGCGACGAGCGTCGCGGTTGTTCTGTGCCGGGTATGCCGGATGCGTCTGACGATTCCTGATCTCACTACAGGGGCTCCTGGATACTCGGGTCCGGACGTGGGGTCCGGATGTCGGGCTGAGATCTTCGCGAAAACGAGCGCCGCCCAGTAAGCCGTCATTGTCATGACACGCTCACCAAAGATGTGAAGGGAGCGTAAGGAGGTCTGGACCACTGGTCAATAGGTCTGGACCAAAGTGAGAGTCGATCTGTCGACTCGTTCCGGTTAGTCGCGCGGCTGCGGGGCGCTGACGCCGCACTCCTGCGCCAACACCGCGGCCTGCACCCGGCTGCGCAGTTCCAACTTCGCCAACAACCGGCTGACGTGCGTCTTTACGGTGGCCTCCGCCATCGTGAGCCGGGTGGCCACCTCCGCGTTGGACAGCCCTTCACCGAGGCAGCCGAGCACCTCGCGCTCGCGCCGGGTCAACGCGTCAAGGAGTTTGGCGCTCTGGCCGGTCGGCGGCTCCGGTGGCTGGACCCGGCCGAACTCGTGGATGAGCCGGCGGGTCACCGCGGGCGCGATCATCCCCTCGCCGCCGGCCACCGTCCGCACCGCGGCCAGGAGTTCACCCGCCTCGCTGTCCTTGAGCAGGAAGCCGGCAGCGCCCGCGCGCAGCGCGCCGAAGACGTAGTCGTCGAGGTCGAAGGTGGTCAGGACCAGCACGTCGGCCAGGCGCTCGGCGACGATCTGCCGGGTGGCCGACACCCCGTCAAGCCGGGGCATCTGCACGTCCATCAGGACCACGTCGGGGCGCAGTTCGCGCGCCATGGCCACGGCCCGCTCGCCGTCCGCGGCCTCGCCCACCACCTGGAGGTCGGGCGCCGACCGCAGGATGAGCACCAGACCGGCCCGCACGGAGGACTGGTCCTCGGCGACCAGCACCCGGATCGGCGCTACGGGGCCCGCATCGGTCGGCTCGGTCATGCCTGCTTCTCCTCTTCCACCGGCAGTACGGCCCGTACCCGCCAGATCTTCTCCGAACCCGCCTGCGCGGGACCCGCGTCGAACGTGCCGCCGAGCAGCGTGGTGCGCTCGCGCATGCCGACCAGACCGGCCCCGGAACCCGGCGCCCGCGGACCGTCCCGATCGGTGAGCGCGCTGGTCACCTCCACACACAGCGGCCCGGTCCGGGTCCGGGCGAGCCGCACCCGGACGGTGCCGGGCCCCGCGTGCTTGAGCGCATTGGTCAGCGCCTCCTGCACGATGCGGTACGCGGCCAACTCCACCGGCATCGGCAGCCCGCGGGGCGCCTCGCCGGACGCTGTCGCGCCCGTGCTGCTGCCGGGGGCCGGCGTCTCGCCCGCGCGCGTGCCGGCCCCGGTCGCCGCCGGCTGCGCCGCGCGCTCGTCGCTGAGCGCGAAGGACAGGCCGCTGTCGGCGCCGGCCCGCTCGGCCCGGTCGATCAGCGCCTGGAGCCCGTCGAGCGTGGGGACAGCGGTCGGCTCCACCTCGCCGCTGGCATCGCGCAACAGTCCGATCAACCGACGCATTTCGGCCAACCCCTGCACGCTGTTCTCGCGGATCACGCCGAGCGCCTCGCCGGTCGCCTTCGGATCGCCGAGTGAGAGCGCGGCGGTGGAGTGGATCGCGATGGCCGACAGATGGCCGGCGACCATGTCGTGCAGCTCGCGGGCCATCCGGGCGCGCTCGGCCGCGACGGCCTCGCGCCGGTCGAGCTCGGCGAGGAGCGCGGTGCGCTCGGCCTCGTGCCGCGCCGCCTCGGCCGCGTCCCGGTGCGAGCGCACCAGCGCGCCGGTCCAGGCCGGCACGATCGTGATCATCGCGGTGGCGAAGCCGAGCAGCAGCGCGGCCGGTTCGCGGTAGGCGGCGAAGGTGCCGGCCGTGGCCAGCGCGGTGATCAGGTAGCACTCGCGCTGCACCCGGCGGGCGGTGCGCGGCGAGCCGTACAGCACGGCCGCGTACACCACGTCCGAGAACATCAGGACGGTGGCCACCAGCGTGCCGGTGATCAGGTCGAGGGCGAGCGCGAGGGTGGCGACGACCAGGGCGAGCCTGGGCGCCGTGCGGCGCAGCAGCTCGGCCCCGCACATCACCACCAGCGCCAGCAGCAAGAGCCACTCGGGCAGCCCGAAGGCGGTGGGGCTGTTGCGCAGGTCGAGCGCGTAGAGGAGGAGCCCGCCGAGCAGCCCGCCGACGCTGATGAGCACGTCGTGCTCGTGCGGTCGGAGCGGGGGCAGGCGGCGCGGCATGGCTCCATCACAGCACGGGACGCGGAGCCCCGGTGTCCGCTGTCGGTCGGGCGCGCGGCGCGGGTGGTACATCGAAGGATGCAGTACGGGTTCGTCAGCGGCGACGATGCGGGACGGAGCGGCGCCCGGGGAGGCTGGAGGGGCCGCCCGGGGCCGAAGGTCGCCCACGGGCTCGCCGTGAACGATCAGAAGGACGGGAGCACACCGTGATCATCACGATGATCATCGTCGCCGAGGTCGGCTTCTGGGTGCTGCTGGCCGCAGGACTCACCCTGCGGTACGCGCTGCGCCGCCCGCGGGCGGGGGCCGCGGTCCTGCTGTGCGAGCCGCTGCTCGAACTCGCCCTGCTCGTGACGACCACCATCGACCTGCGCAACGGCGCCACCGCGAGCACCAAGCACGGGCTGGCCGCGGTGTACATCGGCTACTCCGTCGGCTTCGGCCACTACACGATCGCCTGGGTCGACCGGCACGTCGCGCACCGCTTCGCCGGCGGCCCGAAGCCGGCCAAGCCGCCGAAGTACGGGCGGGCGCGGATCGTGCACGAGTGGCAGATGTGGCTGCGGATGGCGCTGGCCGCCGGGGTCGCCGCCGGGCTGCTGCAACTGGCGATCTGGTACGTCGACGACGCGGACCGCACGGCGGCGCTGCGGGACTGGCAGTCGCCGATGGGCCTGGTGACCGGCATCTGGTTCCTGGTCGCGCTCTCGTACACGCTCTGGCCGAAAAAGGACCCTCACGAGGCGTCCGCCGGGGCCGGGCCCCGCGTCCAGCAACCCTTGCCGCCCCGTCCCTCGGACGGCCGCCCGGAGCAGCTGCCGGTGGAGGCGGCCGACTGGGCGCCGCCGACGGCGGGGGAGCGGGCGACGGAGCAGCAGCCGGCGCCGGCGTCGGACCGGACCGCGGACTGGGAGCCGGCGGGCCGTACGACCAAGCGGTGGGGGTCGGACGGGCGGTGAGGCAGGGCGCGGGGCGGGGCCGCGCGCGCGCCCGCGCGCGAAACGGGCGCGACCCCGGCCGTCGGGCTCCCACTGCCCGGCCCGGACGCGCCCCGCACCCCCGCATCCGCTCTCGCGTGCGCGTCCGCCCGTACGTTCACGTCTCCCGACACGTTCACGTCGCCCCTCCCGCACACCGCGCGTCACGGGCCGGCGCGCCCGCGAATCGAGCGTAGCCAACGCGCCCGGCCCCCCGCGCGCGCCCCGCACCGGCGGTCGGACGCCGGACACCGGCCGTACCCAGCGGCGCCGATCGTGCCTGGTGGGACCGTTCGTACGGGGGCCCGGGCGCCCGTCCGCGGGCCGCCCCCCCCCCGGGGCCCCCCCCCCCCCAGTCGTAACCGCAACCCGCTCCGCCCGGGGGCGCCCCGGCCCCGG
>NZ_JBEHZD010000518.1:0-5513 GCF_040240285.1 Streptomyces sp. HSW2009
CGCCGCCCCCCCCCCCCCCCCCCCCCCCCCCCCCCCCCCCCCCCCCCCCCCCCGGCCCGCCCGCGCCCCCCGCCCCCCCGGGGGGGCACGGGGCACTTCCCGCCCCACGCCGCCAGGGCGCTTCGCTAGCGTGAGGCCATGCCAGGACCCCTACCGCCCCCGATCCCGGGCCCCCAACAGGGCCCCGCGGCGCCGCCCCCGTTGGCACCGGCAGCCCCGATGGCGCCGCCACCCCCGCACGCCCCCGGTTCCCCGCCCGCCGTGCCCCCTTCGTATCCGCAGGGAAGCGGACAGCCGTACGCGCAAGGCAGCGGCCAGCCCCACGCGCAGGGCAGCGGCCAGCCGTACGGCTACGGCCGGCCCGGCGCCGCACCGCAGGGCCACGGCGGCAACCCCACCGGCGCCCCGGGCCCGCTGCCCACGCCGCCGCAGGTCCCGCCGTACGGCGCCGCGCTGCCCCCGTTCCTGCAAGCCCCCTGGTCCCCGTACGCACCGCCGCGGATGCCGAACGTCGTCCGCGCCGCCCAGGTGCTGCTGTTCGTGGGGGCCGGGTACTACGCGCTGCTCGCCTTCACCGCGGGGATGACCATCAGCGCGCGGGCCGCCGGGCAACTGACGGCGACGGGGGTCTCCATGTTCGGGGCGGCGATCTGCGCCCTCAGGTTCGACAGCGGCCGGCAGCCGACGCGGACCACCGCGATCGTCTTCGCCTCGATCGCCATCGCCGCCGGCCTCGGCGCCGCCCGGGAGCACCCGACCGGACCTGCGACGATCCTCGCCATCGCGGTGGTGGTCCTGCTGGCCCAGCACACCACGCGCGACTGGTTCCTGCGCCACCACTGACCCGCCCGCACGCCCCGCAACGCACCCGCGCCGCCGCCCCGCGGCCTCCCCGCGTCCTCTGCCGGCGCCCTACACGCCACCGCCCCGTGCGCCACCGCCCCGTACGCCGACGGGCCGCCACCGACCGGTGCTGTCCGGTCGGCGACGGCCCGCAGCCGTGCGCGTGCGCGTATGCGCGAGGGCGCTCAGTCGTTGGGCACCGTCTCGTAGCGCGGCGTGCCCTCTTCCATCTGCCGCAGGGCGTCCTTGCGGTCCCGCTTGGAGAGCCGGTCGATGTAGAGGTAGCCGTAGAGGTGGTCGGTCTCGTGCTGGAGGCAGCGCGCGAAGTAGCCCGTACCGCGGACCTTGATCGGGTTGCCCCCGGCGTCCTGGCCGGTCACCTCGGCGTAGTCCGGGCGGGCCAGCGACGCGTACGCGGTGGGCACCGAGAGGCAGCCCTCGTTGGAGTCGTCCAGGTTGCGGCGCTCGGCGGGCAGTTCCACCAGGACCGGGTTGCAGACCACGCCGACGTGCCGGGTGCCCGAGTCGTCCATGCAGTCGTAGACGAAGACCTTGCGGTCGACGCCGATCTGGTTGGCGGCCAGGCCCACGCCCTCGGCCGCACGCTGGCTGGCGAACATGTCGTCGATCAGCGCGGCCAGCTCGTCGTCGAACGCGGTGACGTCCTGACATTCCTTGTGCAGCACCGGGTTGCCCACGACGGTGATCGGACGGGCCGTGCCCCGCTCGCGGTGCGCCTGCTCCCGCTCCTCACAGTCCTCGGTGTCGACGACGTACCCGTCCTCCACCTCGGACCCTTCGTTCACCTGCTGGTCGGTCTCTTGCTGCGCCATCGTCCGCCGTAAGCCTTCCTGGAATCCCTGATGCGTCGCCCTACAGGGTACGGGCAACGCCGCGGCACGGCCCGCCCATGACGAGCACCGGCCGGGCGGTCGTCGGGGTACGGAGGGCGGGCGGCGGCAGGGCGCGAAGGGTGCGCGGCCACGGGACAAGATGGCCGTGCGGCAGCGCTGAGCACGGGGGCCGCGCTCAGCAGACCTCTTCCAGGTCCCGCCACTCGCGGGTCTCCGGGCTGTCGGCGACCCAGCCGTCGAGCAGGCCGCGCACCAGGCCGACCGGGGCCGCGATGCCGCACTCGCGCTCCGGCACCCACAGCGAACCCGAGCCCGCGGTGCGGTGGCCGAGCGGCCCCGGATGGCCGGGCTCGCTGTGGTCGTGCGGGTCCAGGTGCTCGCCGTCGCCCTCGTCGCTCGGCATCCGGCTCTCGGAACAGGAACGGCACAGCAGCCGCACCGACGACGACCAGTCCTCGGCCGCGAAGCCGGCGTCGGCGGCCAGCCGCTCCAGCGCGTCCCGGTCGGTCTCGCGGGCCGCCTCGATCAACACCACCCAGGTCGGCACCGGCGACGGCGCCCACAGCTCGATCTCGTCGAAGACCGGGTAGGAGGGGCCGGCGGCGGTGGTGCGCTCGCCGTGCGGGACCCCGTCGTGCAGCACGACCTCGCCCCAGCGCCGCCCCGACGACGGCAGCGGAATGCTCAGCACCTCGATCCGGGCGGGGTCCAGGCGGCGCCCCCAGACCACCTCGGCCTCGCCCTCGGGGGAGAGCCGCACCGCGGCGCTGCCCAGGTCCATGTCGACCGGCGCGTTGCCGGAACCCGCGGTCATCGCCTGGTCACCGCGCGACTTGAGGCCGTACGCCTGCCACGCCCGACGGGCCAGCGGCCAGTCCTGGAGGGCGGTGGCCGCGATGCCCACGTTCCACCAGTCGGGGGCGCCGGAGTCGCGGTCCAGCAGGGCGACGGCGCGCAGGCCGGCCGTTCTGGCCTGCTCCCAGTCGTGCCGGAACTTGTGCAGCAGGGCCAGGTTGAACCAGGACTCCGAGAGCCAGGGCTCCAGGTCGACGGCGCGCGTCAGCAGCGCG
Organism: Streptomyces sp. HSW2009; assembly: GCF_040240285.1. Taxonomy (NCBI): domain Bacteria; kingdom Bacillati; phylum Actinomycetota; class Actinomycetes; order Kitasatosporales; family Streptomycetaceae; genus Streptomyces; species Streptomyces sp. HSW2009. Next base: position 2,768 of record NZ_JBEHZD010000518.1, read on the forward strand.
CCCGCGTCCTCGTACCGACCGTCGCCGATGAGCGTGAAGGCACGGTCGGTGGCCTGCCGCCAGGAGGCGGACGGCCGGCGCCGCACCTTGCCGAAGATCCTCACGATTCCCGCCTACCGATTGCTGCGTCATTCCGCGCCGATGCCCTTACGAGCGGCGTCGTCCTCCCTGACGACAACCTGCCACATCTTCACGAACATCTCAGCCCGGCCCCTGCGATCCGGTCGGAGCAGGGTATGCACTACCCCACTCCTTGCCACGGGCCGGCGCCGCGACACCCCCTGCTCCGCATCCAACCATGCCCATTCCGGGGCCCGCTCATTACCCACGGGTTGTAGCAAGGGCCTGCCACTCCGCGCGCCCCGGCCCACCAGGAGCGACGGAGTGCGCCGCACCCCTGCGCCGCACTTCATCCATGCGAAAAATAGCTTCCGCCATGCGGGATCAGCGGCTCAGGGGGCGGGCGTCCTGCGCAGCACCCGGGCCAGCGCCGCCACCACGGCCGGGTCGTACTCCCGCTCCGTCCCCAACCACAGCCGCTCCATCGCCCGCGGCACCCCGCCGAGCACCTCGCCGTCCAACCCGGGCACGGCAGGCGTCCGCCACCGATAACCGGCGCCGCTCCCCCCGGCTCCGTCTGCCCCATCCGCCCCGTCTGCACCCTGCGGACCGTGCGCGCCGTCCGGGCGGGCCCCGTCGTCCGCGAAGGGGTCGGCAAGATCACCCGTGAGGTCCGCATAGGCGTTGACCACCCGGAGGATGCGGGCGGTGGGCGGCTGCTCACGGTACGGAGCAGCCTGCTGCTCGACCGTGCGGGCGACTTCCTCGGGCGCTCCGGTCTGCCGTACGACGGTGGCGCCGAGCCGGGCTATGCGCTCGGCCTCCACGGCCGGCAGCGGCTCGGTTGCGCCGGCCGGGTACGGGTCGACGAGTGCGAGTTGTCCGACGTCGTGCAGGAGGGCCGCGCAATCGAGCACCGCCCGGGCGTGCGTGGAAAGTCCCAGCTCACGGCCGGTCTCGCCGGCGAGCAGCGCGACCCGTTGGGCATGGCCCGGCGGGGTGTGGCCGGCGATCTCGGTGGCCCGGGCCAGCGCGGCGACGGTCTGCCGGCCGGCGGCCCGTACCAGTGCGCCCCGCCGCGCCGACCACTGCACCAGCAGCAGCGGCACCCCGAGCAGCGGCACCGCCCACGGCCCCGCGCCCGCCCCGGCGAGCGCGCGCGCCCCCGCGGCGCCGGCGATCACCAGACCCAGGCCGAGTTGGGCCCGCAGCCGTTCGTCGAGCGGCGTCGCGGGGCCGCCGTCCGCCGGGGCCGCGGCACAGAGCGCGGCGAGCCCCGTCTCGCACAGCACGGTCAGCGCGAGTACGAGCAGGACGTACCCGAGTACGGGCGCGCCGTCGGCCCGCTCGGCGTCGAACGCGGCGCACCGGCCGAGGGGTTGGCAACAGAGCGCGGCGAAGCCGACCACGAGCACCCGGCGCGCCCACAGGTCACGGTCCGCGAACTGACCGAAGGCGAGCAGCGGCACCCGCCCGAGGAGCCCGGCGAGCGCCACCACGGCGACGGCCTGCGCGGAACCCAACAGCCCACCGGGTCCTGCCAGTTGACACACCACCGCATGACCGAGCGCGGCTGCGGCACCGAGCGGCGCCGGGTCCCGATCCCGCACCAACGCGTCCGCGGGGCAGCGGGCCGCCTCACCGGCCGCGATCAACACCCCGAAGGCGAGCGCCATCCCGAGCCCCTGCGCCCCGTGCCAGGCGGTCCAACCGACCGCGGCCAGCGCGAACGCAGCGGCAACACCGGGCACGAAGAGCGCGCGCAGCGCGGCGGCAGGGCGGGGGGTGGCTCCGGCCGGGTGTGGCGTGGGGCGAGCGGTGCGGGCGGCTCGGGTGGGACGCGCCGTGCGGGCGGCTCGGGTGGCTCGACGGGGTGGCTTCGGCCCGTCGAGTGTGGCGGGTCGCTCCGCGCGGGAGGCTTGGCGAGGTGGCTTTGCCCCATCCGGTGTGGCGGGTTGCTTCGCGCGGGGCGCTTGCCGAGGTGGCTTCGACCCATCCGGTGTGGCGGGTCGCTCCGCGCGGGACGCTTGGCCGGGTGGCTTCGGCCCGTCCTGGCGGGGGCGCTGCCGGGGAGTGGCGTCAGCCGATGCGGCGGGCCGGTCCGTGCGGGCGGCGCGGCCCGCGGACTCCGCCCCGTCCGGTGCCACGGACCGCCGCCCCCCGCCAGCCCGCCCCGCAGACCCCGGCCCGCCCGGCCCCGTACCCCCGTCGTTGGTCATCGGCTCGCGCGGTCGGTCCCGGCGGCCGGTCCGCGGCGGCCCGGCCGGTCCGCGGGTGCGCCCCCCGGGCCGCCCCGTGCCGTCCGCCCGCCGGTCACCGCATTCTGCTGTCCCGCCCCGCCGGCCCCGACCGGCTCGTCCGTACCGGAGCCGCCCGACGCCTGGGACCGCCCCGCCCGGCCGGAGCCGCCGGCCGGCTCGCGCGGGCCCTCCCGGCCCGACCTGCCAGCCGCCTCGCGCGGGGTCAACACGCCCGCGCCGGCGGCCACTTCGCGCCCCGCCACCAGGCTCTGCCCACGCCCCGTACGCTCGCCGCGCACCACCGGCACACGCTGCTCAGCGCGCGCGGGACGGGTGGGCCGTTCCGCGCCGCGCCCGTCAGGACGCACACCGCCGCGCGCGGGGTCGCGCCGCCCCGTCCGCTCGTCCTCGCGCGCGGGCGCGCGCCCGTCCCGGCCGCCCGGTGC
>NZ_JBEHZD010000519.1:0-5507 GCF_040240285.1 Streptomyces sp. HSW2009
CCCCCCCCCCCCCCCCCCCCTCTTCCACCCCCCCCCCCCCCCCCCCCCCCACCGGCGGCCGGCTCGGGGGCGCGGAGATGTGAATAAGACACAGAGGTGACGACGGCCGCCCTGCGGTGCTCGAAGACCGCACGGCCGCTTTGCAGGGTGTACGCGAGGTCGGCGAGGTCGCCGGTGGCGGGTCGGCCTGCGGCGGGCTCGGGGAGTTCGGCGTGTGCCTGCCGCAGCCGGTCGGTGAGCTCGTCGGCGGCCTCGGCCGAACGCGCCGACCACAGCAGGAGCTGGTTCTCGCGCGGAGTGGGGCGGGGCCTGGCTCCGGCGGGCTCGGCCTCTTCGAGTACGACGTGGGCGTTGGTGCCGCCCATGCCGAAGGCGCTGACGCCGGCCCGGCGCGTACGCTCGCTGCGCGGCCAGGGCCGCAGTTCGTTCACGACCTCCAACCGGTCGGCGGAGCGCAGCAGTTGGGGGTTGGGGCGGTCGAAGTTGAGGGTGGGTGGAATCTCCTCGTGCTGGAGGGCGAGGGCGGTCTTGATGAGGCCGGTGACGCCCGCGGCCCGGTCCAGGTGGCCGAGGTTGGTCTTCACGGAGCCGATCGCGCAGCGGGTGACGCCGGGCACGTCGAAGACGTGTTGCAGGGCGCTGATCTCGATGGCGTCGCCGAGGCCGGTGCCGGTGCCGTGCGCCTCCACGTAGTCGATGTCAGCGGGCTCCAGGCCGGCGCTGGCCAGCGCCTCGGCCATCACGGCGGCCTGGCCGCGGACGCCGGGTGCGGTGAAGCCGACCTTGTCGGCGCCGTCGTTGGTGATCGCCCAGCCGCGGATGACGGCGTACACCCGGTCGCCGTCGGCCAGCGCGTCTTCCAGCCGGCGCAGTGCGACCACGCCGACGCCGCTGCCGACCGGGGTGCCCTGGGCCGCGGCGTCGAAGGCCCGGCAGGCGCCGTCGGGCGAGGCCATGCCGGCCTCCTGGTAGAGGTAGCCGACGCGGTGCGGGACCAGCACCGATACGCCGCCGGCCAGCATCAGGTCGGCCTCGCCGCTGACCAGTGTGGAACAGGCCAGCGAGACGGCGACCAGCGAGGTCGAGCAGTAGCTCTGGACGGTGTAGCAGGGGCCGGTGAGGTCGAGGGTGTAGGCGGTCCTGGTGGCGAGCGAGTCCTTGTCGTTGCCGAGGCCCACCTGGACGTCGCCGAAGAGTTCGGTCAGCTCGGGCCGGGTGTTGAGGTTGTTCATCATGTACCAGCTGATGCCGGTGCCGGCGGCCACGCCGATGGTGCCGTCGAAGCGGGCGGGGTCGGCCCCCGCGTCCTCCAGGGCATGCCAGGCGGTCTCCAGGAACAACCGCTGTTGCGGATCGAGCAGTTGGGCCTCGGACGGCGTGTAGCCGAAGAACCCGGCGTCGAAGAGGTCGATGCCGTCGATGACCGAGCCCGCCCGTACGTACGCGGGGTCGGCCAGGAGTTCTTCGCTGACGCCGCTCGCGCGCAGCTCTTCCTCGGTGAAGCGGGTGATGGTGTCCTTGCCCGCACGGATGTTGTGCCACAGTCTGCGGACGCCGTCCGCGCCGGGAAACCGGCCCGCCATGCCGACCAGGGCTATGTCGGTGCCCACCTCGTCGTCCAGCGGTCCATCGTCGCTCGTGTGCCGGCTCACTTGCCTGTCCTCCTGCGCTTGATGGTCGAGGCTCCGGCACGACGCCGCCGCCCCCGTGCCGCGCTGCCGTCCAGCCGTGGCTCATCGGGTGTCCCGCCGTCGGCCGCGCCGCCCGGGCGCGAGCGGTCGAGCAGCGCGGCGAGCTGCGCGACGGTGGGGTGTTCGAACAGGCTCGCCGCCGCGAGTTCCACCTCGAACTCGGCCGCGAGTCGGGCCACCACGGCGAGGCCGACCAGCGAGGTGCCGCCCAGTTCGAAGAAGGGGTCGTGGATGCCGACGCGTTCCATGCCCAGCACCTCCTGCCAGGCCACCGCCACCCGCTGCTCGGTCTCGCTGCGCGGGGCCAGGTAGGGGACGCGCAACTCGGGCCGTGGGTAGCGGTGTTCGGGCGCGCCTCCCGTTCCGGCGCCGGTGAGCGCCTCGGGGTCGGACATCAGCCGCATCAGTTCGACCAGGTCGGCCAGCGGCTGGTTGAGTACGTACAGGTGGGCGGGGCCGGCGGCGATCGCCCGGCCGAGGGCCGCGGTGCCCTCCGCGTCGGTGAACCCGAACTCCGCGCGGGCCCTGGCCACCCGCTCGCGCAGCACCGGGGCCGCGGCGTAGGCGGCCGACTGCCAGCGGTCGTGCTGCCAGGCGCCCCACCCGATGGAGACGACCCGGGCGGCGACGGCGCCGTCCTCGGCCGCGGCGAACGCGTCCAGGAAGGCGTTGGCCGCGCCGTAGTCACCCTCGCCGTGGCCGCCGATGGCGGTGACGGTGGAGGAGTAGAGCACCAGCAGCTCGGGCGGGTCGCCGCGCAGCGCGTCGGCCAGCGCCAGGGTGCCGGCCACCTTGGGCGCGAGCACGGCCCGCGCCTGTTCTTCGGTACGGGTCTGGAGCAGCCCGCCACCGGGCACGCCGGCCGCGTGGATGACGCCGTACAGGTCGCCGAAGTGTTCGCGTACGGTGTGCAGCGCGGCGGCGGCCTGGCCCGGGGCGCTGATGTCGGCGGTCACCGGCAGCACCTCGGCGCCGGTGGCGCGCAGCCCGCGGATGGCGTGCAGGACGCCGCTGATCCGGTCGTCGGGGCGGTGGGCGTCGATCCAGTGGTCCCACAGGGCCGGTTCGGGCAGTTCGGTGCGGCCGATGAGGGCGAGCTTGGCGCCGCCCACGGCGAGTTTGCGGGCGAGCGCGAGGCCGAGGCCGCCGGTGCCGCCGACGATGGCGTACACCCCGTCGGCGCGCCACACGTGGTCGTCGGGGACCTCGGGCAGCGTCACCCGCTCCACGCCGGGCAGCCAGCGCCGGTCGCGCCGCCAGGCGGTGAGCACCCGGGAGCCGGCCGACTCGGCGCCCCGCGGCCCACCGGTGGCGCCTTCGGCTGCCGGATCGGTGCCCAACAGCTCTATTTCACGCAGCAGTTGGGGTGCGGTGCGGACCGCTGGCGCATCCGGTTCGAGGTCGACGCAGCGGCAGTGCAGCCGCGGGTACTCCACGACGATCGAGCGGCACAGGCCCACCGCGGGGGCGGCCAGTGGCGTCACGCGTTCGCCGCCGAGCACGTCGGCGGTTCCGGAGAGCGCGACGACCAGTTCGACGTCGCGGCTCGGCAGCACGCGGCCGATCGCCTGGACGAGCCAGAGCAGGCTGTAGAAGCTCGCTTCCAGGGCGTCGCCGGGCTCGGGGCTACCGGGCTCCGGGCTGCCGGGCCGCTCGCCGTCCAGTCGTTCGCCACCCGGTCGCTCACCGTCGAGCAACCCACCGGCGCGCGACCCACCGCCGAGCCTGCCCCCGTCCGGGTGGCCGTAGGCGTGGATGATGCGGAGGGGGGCGCTGGCGTTGGGTGCGCCGTTGGCATTGGGCGTGCCGTTGGGGCTGGGCGTGCCGTTGGGGCTGGGTGTGCCGTTGGGGCTGGGTGTGCCGTTGGGGCTGGGTGTGCCGTTGGCGTCGGCCCGACCGCCCGGGTCGGCCAGCCCGGTCACGTCGGCCAGTTCGGTCAGGAGTCGTACGTAGTGTTCGGGCTGGCCCGGGTCGAGGGTGACGGTGGACCCGGAGCGGCGGTAGTGGTCGCCGGGTTCGACGCGTACGACGGTGTCGCCTGCCGCCGTGGCGCCCGCGGCCAGTGCGTCACCCAACTCGGTGCGGCCGGCCAGCAGCAGCACCGTCCCCGGCGTACGGGGGGTGCCTGCGGGCGGCAGCGCGTCGTGCCGGCGCCAGGTGGGTGCCAGGAACCTGGTGCCGCGCGCCTCGGCTGCCGTCCTGGCGGCGGGCTCGGCCTGGTCGGCGGGCCGGGTGGTGGGCGTCGGCCAGTAGCGGGTGCGCTGGAACCGGTAGGCCGGCAGCCGCAGCAGCTCCCGCCCGTCCGGCTGGCCGGCGGCCCAGTCGACGGTGAGCCCGAGCTCCCACAGCCGCCCGATGGCAGCCAGCGGACCACCTTCACCAAGCGCCGCCACATCATCCAATAGCCGTACAGCGGACGGTAGTTGGGCTTCCGCATCATCACCGTCCCGAGCCGCCCGGGTGTCGGCGGCCGGTGCCAGGGTGTGTCCGGGGCCGGCTTCGACCAGCACGCTGGCGTAGGGTGCCAGCGCTTCGGCTGTGACGGGCGGTGCGGCCGACCGTTCGGGGACGGCCGCCCAGTGGGCCGGGTCGAGCGCCTGCTCGGCGGTGAGCAGCGCGCCGGTCGCGGCACAGGCCACGCTGGTGTGCGGCGCGTGCAGGGCGACCGTCCCGGCCGCGGCGGGGTCCACCACCAGGGTGAGCGCGTCGGCCAGTTCGAGCACGCCGGCCGCGCACGCCGCCACGTACTCCCCCACCCCACGGCCGACCAGCACCGCGGGCCGCACCCCGTACGCCGCCAGCCACTGCACCAGCGCGTACTCCACAGCGAAGGTGGTCAGCGCGGCGTGCTCGGTGGCGGTCTCGGGCGCGGCATCCGCCGGCGGGCGACCCAGGTCGCCCGGTGCGCCGAGCGCGCGGCCGAACCGGTCGGCGGCCAGTTCGGCCACCGCGTCGTACGCCGTGCGGAACGCCTCCTGCTCCCCGTAGCCGTCGACCAGCGGGCCCGGCTCGGCGGCCTGGGCCGACAGCAGCAGCGCGACCCGGTGGGTGCGGGTGGGGCTGGCGACGCCGGCGGCCGGGTTGCGCAGCCTGGCGACGGCGTCCGCGCCGTCCGTGCACAGCAGCGCGGTGCGCACCGGGAAGGCGGTGCGTCCGGTCTGGGTCGTGTACGCCACGTCGGCGAGCGACAGCCCTGGCTGCTGTTCCAGGTGGTCGGCGAGGGCCGCGGCGGCCTCGGTGAGGCTGGCTTGGTTGGTGGCGGACAGGGTGAGGAGGTGGGTGTCGGGGGTGACTGCCGGCTCGGGGGCCGGCTGCGGGCTCGGGTCCGCCTGTTCGAGCACCAGGTGGATGTTGGTGCCTGACCAGCCGAAGGAGCTGACGCCGGCCCGGCGGACGGCGTCGGCGCCGACCGGGAAGGGCTGGGTGGCCTGGGCGGGTTGCACGGGCCCGGTGAGGTCGAGATCGGGGTTGGGTTGCTCCAGGTTGAGGTTGGCCGGGACCTCGCCGTTGCGCACCGCGAGCACCGTCTTGATCAGGCCGGCCATGCCGGCGGTGGTCAGCAGGTGCCCGACGTGCGTCTTGACGGCCCCGACCAGCACCGGCCGCTCCACCGGGCGCCCGCCGAACACCTCGTTCAGCGCGCCGAACTCGATGGAGTCACCCAGGCTGGTGCCGGAGCCGTGGGCCTCGACGAAGCCGATGTCGTCCGGGCCGCCCCCCGCCTCGGCGCGCGCGGCCCGCACCACCGAGGCCGGGGGCGGGCCCCGGGGCGCCGGGAGCCCCGTGCTGCCGCCCGCCAGCGGCCAGCCCGCCCCC
>NZ_JBEHZD010000052.1:0-24396 GCF_040240285.1 Streptomyces sp. HSW2009
GTCCCGGCCCACCCAGCAGGCCCAGCTCGCCCAGCGGGCCCGGGCCGCCCGCTCCCGCGAATCAAACCCCCCCCCCCCCCCCCCCCCGACCCCCCCCCCCCCCCCACCACCGGCCCCCCCCCCCACCCCCGGCCGGGGGCCCCAAAGACCGACCCCCCCCCCCCCCCCCCCCCCCCCCCCCCCCCCCCCCCCCCCCCCCCCCGGCGGGGGGCGGGGGGGCCCGCGCCCCCCCCCCCCCCCCCCCCCCCCCCCCGCTCCCTACTCCGGGTTAGTCACCCTGGCGAGGACGACGCCGCCGAGGATGAGGGCGAGCGCGATGGCCCGGCCCGCGGTGAACGGGTCCTTGTGGACCACGATGCCCAGGGCGATGGCGCCGAGCGCACCGACCCCGGTGAAGACGGCGTACGCGGTCCCCACCGGCAGCGTCTGCATGGCGCGCGACAGGAAGTAGACCGCCACCGACATCAGCACGAAGCACAGCAGGGTGGGCAGCGGCCTGGTGAAGTTGTGCGTCGGCTTGATCGACTGGGACCAGGCGATCTCCACCAGGCTCGCCAGGCCGAGCAGGTACCAGGCCATCAGTACTCCGCACCCAGCGTCCGGGCCGTCTCCAGCGCCCGGGCGTACGACTCCTCGTGCTTGTCCCGCAGGTGGGCCATGTTCGGGTCGAGCCGCGTGTTGGCCAACTCCGCATTGATGAAGACGGTGTCCTCCACCGCGAAGTGCCCGGCGAAGAAGTCGCGCAGGTAGCGCTCCTGGTAGTCGAACTTCTCCTTCGGGGCACCCGGCGAGTAGGCGCCGCCGCGCGCGGTGGCCACCACGAAGCGCCGGGGCGCGAGCGACATCCGCGGGAACGTCACCTGGTCAAGCCACGCCTTGAGCGGGGCCGGGATCGAGAAGTTGTACATCGGCGTGGCGATCAGGATGGTGTCCGCCGCGACGAGTTGGCCGATCAGCGGCTCCACCACCGCCCAGGCCGCGCGCTGGGCCGGAGTGCGCGCCGCCTCGTGCAACCGGTCGATCTCCGTGATGCCGTGCTCGATCACGTAGTCGCACAGTTCGGTCCACGCCTCGTCGATGAAGGGCACCGGGTCGGCCGCCAGGTCCCGGTGGACGTAGCTGCCGCCCGGGTGGGCCGCGCGCCAGGAGGCGGCGAAGGCATCGCCCACCTCTCGGCTCATCGAGCGACGGCGGGCGCTGGTGTCCAGGTGCAGCATCGCATTCACAATCTGACTCCGTTCACAGTGCTGTGGTGCATTGAAAGAACGTAACGGCACGTGCCGTGCCGTTCGAACGAGGTGATCGTGCACCATCCACCCGACCACGTCAAGACGGCACGTGCCGTGCCTAACCGTTAGCGTGGGTGGGTGACTACAGCTCCGCAACCACCACCGGGCGGTCGTCCCGACCGCACCCAAGCCGTCCTTCAGGCCACGCTCGACCTCGCCCAGGAAGTCGGCTACGCCAAACTCAGCATCGAGGCGATCACCGCCCGCGCCGGCGTCGGCAAACACACCGTGTACCGCCGCTGGCCGTCCAAGGGCCACGTCTTCCTCGACGCCCTGCTCTCCAAGCTGCAAACCAACCTGGGCTACCCCGACACCGGCGACATCGTGGCCGACCTGCGGACCCAGATGAACGCCGCGCGTTCGCTGCTCGGCGAGGAGAAGTTCGGCACGCTGTACGCCGCGCTCGTCGGCGAGGCACAGCACGACCCGGCCATCGCGCGGGCCCTGCACGAGCGCTGGATCGAACCACTGACGGTCGGCACCCGCGGCCGGCTCCGCAAGGCGCAGGAGGCGGGCCAACTCCGGTCGGACGTCGATCTCGAAGTGGTGATCGCGATGCTCTACGGCCCGCTGTACTACCGCTTCCTGCTCATCCCCGGCCAGTACGACGCCGCCTTCGTGGACGCCGTCCTGGAAGCGGCGTTCGCCGGACTGCGACCTCCCGACTGAGCCGGTTCACCCACCGATGCGGCCCCCGCCCATCCGGCCGGTCGAGCTGACAGGGTTGGCCGGGTTCGCAGCGCCGAACCAGTACGGGTGGGCATGACGAGCCGAACGGCGCCGAGGGGAGATTCGGCGCCGTTCGGCTTACCCCCGTGGGGAGTTGACCATCCGCCCTCGCGCCCGCATCGGGGTTGTGTACGGCTCGGGGTTACGTACGGATCGAGGTTACGCACGGCTCAGGGTTGCGTAGGACTCAGAGTCTCGACCGGATCGAGTTGCGTACGACGCAGGGTTACTCACGACTCGGAGTCGTGCCCGGATCGGGCTCGCGTACGACTCAGGGTTACGCACGACCCAGAGTTGCGCCCGGCCCAGGGTCGCGTACGGGTGGCTGGCCGGCACTGCGGCGTACGCGCCTACGGCCCCGTACCGTACGGCGACCGTACGGGCCCCAGCCGTGGCGCGGCCGGCAGCGGCTCGGGCGCCCCCGGTGCGGGCGCGGCCCGGAACGCCTCGATCACATAGGCGGCGAAGCGGCGGGAGGCGGGGAGCCTGTCCGGATGCGGCACGTCCTGGACGCCCCGGTGGGCCATCAGCATCAGGACCAGGTCGTCGACGACGAAGCCGGAGCGCAACTGGCCGGCGCGCTGGGCGCGGCGGGCCAGTGTGGTGACCGCGCGCAGGGCGTGTTCCCGGTCGGCCGTGAACTCCGCGCCCTCGGGGCGGGAGGCGATGAAGGCGTCGGCGAACCCGCGGCTGTGGGCGTGCAGTTCACATGTCTGCTCGACCAGCCGCCGGAAACCGCGCCAGGGGTCCGGGTCCGCGCCGGCCTCGTGGACGATGGCCCGGCACTCCCGCCGCTGCTCGGCGAAGGCAGCCGCGGTCAGCTCGCCCTTGGTCGGAAAGTGCCGGTAGAGCGTGGCGGGCCCGACGTCCGCCCGCCGGGCCACCGCGCGGACCGGAGCCCCCAACCCTTCCTCGCCGAAGACCGCGCGGGCGGCTTGCAGGATGCGCAACCGGTTGTCCCGCGCATCGGAGCGCAGGGAGTGAGGCAAAGGGTGGTTCATGCCTTCTCACTTTCGCCACCGGGCCGCGAGCGCCCGTTACCGTCCGACGGCGGTGGCGACTCGACGCGTCGACGCCGGCGCCCGCGCCGCGCAACCCACCTCGGGCCGCAGGGCCGGGCGCCACCCTCACCACGGCCACCCCTGTCGTGCACCACCCCACCCCACCCCGCCCTGCACCACCCTCACCCACCCCGGGAGTCAGAAGATGAAAGCTGTCGTGATCAGTAGGTTCGGCGGGCCCGACGGGCTGGAGGTCGTCGAGTTGCCCGCGCCTGCCCCCGCGCCCGGGCAGGTGCAGATCGCCCCGGAGGCGATCGGCGTGGGCGGCGTGGACGCCGTACTGCGCAGCGGGATGCTCGGCCGCGGCGCCATTCGGGAGGGCCAGGTACTCGGCAGCGAGGTCGCCGGTCGGGTCACCGCACTGGGTACGGGAGTGGACCCGGCCTGGCTCGGCCGACGGGTGTGGGCGTTCACGGGCCTGTCAGGTGGGTACGCCGAACGGGCCGTCGCAACCCTGGCCGACACCCTCCCGCTGCCGACCGGCCTGACCTGCGCCGATGCAGTAACCCTGGGCGGTTCGGGGGTGGTTGCCCACTTCGCCCTGGCGCGCGCCGGGCTGACACCGGGCGAGTCGGTGCTGATACGCGGCGCGGCCGGCAGCATCGGCATCGCGGCGGTCCAACTCGCAGCCGGCGGCGGGGCCGGTGTCGTGGCGGTGACCACCTCCGCATCGGAGCGCGGCGCCCGGTTGCGCGAGCTCGGCGCGACCCACGTACTGGACCGCTCCGGCGCGGGCGACCCGGCCGCGCCCACCTCCTTCAACGTGGTCATCGACGTCGTCAGCGGCCCCGGGCTCCCGCTCTTCATCGACAGGCTGCGGCCCAACGGCCGCTATCTGGCGGTCGGCGTGGTCGGCGGCCACCCCCCGGCCGACTTCGGCAGCCGCCTCCTTGCAGGCTTCCGCAAGTCGCTCACCTTCGCCACCTTCAGCACCGACACGGTCCCGATTCCCGACGTACGGGCCGTGCGCACGGCCCACTTCCACGCCGCCGCCCGCGGGGACCTGCGCACCGTCGTCCATGCCGTACTCCCCCTGGACCAGGCGGTGTTGGCGCACGAGGAGATGGCTGCGGGGCGGGTGTTCGGCCGGGTGGTCCTGACACCGTGACGGTTGTGCCGGGCGCCGCGACTCGCCGGCCGTGCTGGGCTTGGGCGCCTCGGGGCCCGGGGGCTTCGAGTCCGGCCGGGGGCAGCGCCGGCCCGGGGCGCCCGGCCCGTACGCCGAGGTGGCCAGGACCCACCCGGCGCACCAGTCGCCGCCCGGTGGGTGGGTAGGTGGGTGAGCGTGGCGTCGTACGGCGGGGCCGCGGAATCGGCACGGCCCCGCGACCCCCGGTCGATGTCCCTCAGCCCACCACGCTGACCAACAGTTCCGCCGTGGCTTCGGGGGCCTCCACCGGGAAGTGGTGGCTCCCCAAGTCGACGGGGACGATGGTGAGGCGGTCCCGGTAGCGGTCGACGGCCTCCTGCGCCAGCAGAGCGCGTACCGAGAACACGGTGATCGGTTGCCGCGTGGCCCGCAGTGCCGCGTCCATGTCCCAGCGCACCAGGCCCTCCAACGCCCGGGTGCCGGCGGGCTGGCGCACCGCGACCATCTTCTCGTAGTAGGCGGTGACGCGCTCGGGGTCGGTCCCCGCGGGCGAGCCGTCCTCGACGGCGCGCCGCACCGCGGTGGCGAAGTCCGTGCGGTAGCCGCGCATCGTCGCCTCGGCCCGCTCTTCGTCCATCGCCGGGAACAGCGGCAGGAAGGTGAGCGCGTCCAGCGCGACGACCTGGGTGACCACCTCCGGCAGCAGCCGGGCCACCTCCACGGCGACCGCCCCGCCCAGCGAGTGCCCGGCCACCACCGCCGTGGACACCGACTCGGCCGCGAGCACGGCGGCCACGTCGTGGGCGAACTCCTCCATCGTCCACACCTCCCGCACCGACCGCGACGCACCGTGCTCGGCGAGGTCGACCGCCAGGACCCGCTGCCCCGCCGGCAGGTGACGGGTCACCCCGTCGAAGTCGCTACGGGAACACGCCCACCCGTGGATGAGCAGCAGGGTGGGTCCGCCGACCGGTCCGCTGGCCGTGTACCGAATGGTGGTGTGCTCCGCTCGCCGTACCTCGTGGTGCGTGCTGACCCTGTCCGCTAACGTCACGACGACTCCCTGTTCCGCTGGTCCTGCGCCCCTCGGGGGCGGGCGAAAGGCACGTTGCTCGCCACGGGTGGCAACCGGGCGGCACGGCAGGAAAATCCCGGTCCGGACGGATCGATGCGGAGGGGCCGTCGCCGTTGCGCACGGGTCGACGCGTACGGGCCGGTGGCGCGGCATGATGCCCGCCCGTGCGCAGGCTGGCCAAGGCCCCTCCACACGGGCGCGGCACCAGGTTGGCGGGCCAGGGCGGCACAAGTCCGCTCGGGCCGCTCAAAGTTGCTCGCGCTGCTCGCGGTTGGTCGACCGGGGCTGCACAGGGTTGCCCGCTCGGACCACTCGGGGTTACGCGGGCTGCCCGGGGTTGCCCAGACTCCTCAGGGTTATGCGGGCCGGGCAGGGCCACTCAGGGCGCTTCGGGCGAGGTCGAGCCGGGGGCATCAGGGGTCGTCGCCGTGTCGGCCTGGCGCTGTCGCTCGTGGTGGCGGCGGGCCTTGAGCCGGTTGCCACAGGTGCGCATCGAGCACCACCGCGCGGAGTTGGCGCGGCTGTGGTCCACCAGGAACAGGCAGCAGTCGCCGTTGGCGCACGGCCGCAGCCTGCCGGGCAACGTCTCCGCGAGGCGGGCCCAGGCCAGGACGAGTTCGACGGCGAGGCGTCGCTCAGCCGCCACCTCAAGTACCCAGTCCAGGCCGTCCGGACCGAGCCGGGGCACCTGACGGACGTCGGCGAGGCAGTCGGTCAGCGCCTGCGGTCCCCGCTCGCCACGCGCCACCGCCTGGAGCGCTCCCCGCGTCCGCCGCAGCCACTCCCGTTCCGCCGGCCCGCCCGTGGAGCCGTGGTGCACCGCCCACTGCCGCAGCGTGGCGTCGTCCTGCCACAGGTCGTCCGGCACCCCGTCCAGTACGGGCGTGCTGTTGAGCGCTTCGAGCAGCGCTTCTTCGCCGAGCATCGCGCCCCTCCCACCATTGATAACCAGATTGAAGCACTTGACAGGTTACAGGCTGCGGGATCAACCTAGAGCAGCCGACCTAACCAGATAAAGCAGTCAAAGGGGTTACTCATGGTCGAGGTGCGCCACCGCCACGCCTCCGTGCTCGGGCATCGCGTGTTCTACCGGGAGGCGGGGCCCGCCGACGCTCCCACCGTCGTCCTGCTGCACGGGTTCCCGACGAGCTCACGCATGTTCCGCCGACTGATCCCCGCCCTGGCGGACCGGTTCCACGTGATCGCCCCCGACCACCTCGGGTTCGGGCAGTCCGACACGCCGCCCGCGGACGCGTTCGACTACACCTTCGACGCGCTCACCGACGTGACCGCGGCGCTCCTGGCCGAGCTGGGTCTCACCCGGTACGCGCTGTACGTGCAGGACTACGGCGCCCCCGGCGGGTGGCGCCTCGCCCTGCGCCAGCCACAGGCGATCACCGCGATCGTCAGCCAGAACGGCAATGGCTACGACGACGGGTTCGTCCCCGACTTCTGGGCCCCGATCTGGGCCTACGCACAGTCCCCCACCGCGTCGGCGGAGGCCGGCATGCGGGCCGGGCTGACCGAGGAAGCCATCCGGTGGCAGTACCTGCACGGCGTCGCCGAGCCCGAGCTGGTCGACCCGGACACCTGGGCCACCGACCACCGCGAGATCTCCCGCCCCGGCGGCGACCAGATCCAACTCGCCCTCATCCGCGACTACGCCACCAACCCGCCCCTCTACCCGAAGCTCCACGCGTACTTCCGAGCCAGCCGGGTGCCGCTGCTCGCCATCTGGGGCGCGGAGGACGAGATCTTCGGCCCCGACGGCGCCCGGGCCTTCGCGCGAGACCTACCCGAGGCACGGGTCCAACTGGTGCCGGGCGGCGGCCACTTCCTCCTCGAAAGCCACCTGGACACGGTTGCCGGGGCGATGCGTACGTTCCTCGCGGAACTGCCCGCGGCAGCCTGACCCACCCGCACGGACCAGCCAGCCGGTCCACCCACCACCAACTGGGTGACACCACCGGGTGAGACCGCGGCACGACCGGCCGACGCGGCAACCGCGCGACAACCGCCAGCCACTCCGCCCGCCGGGACACACCCACCCCACCGGGACACACCCAAGCCACCCGACACCCAGCACCCAACACCCAGCACCCAGCACCCAGCACCCAGCACCCAGCCACGGAACAGGCAACCGGCAGGCCTCGTACGGGCCGAACGGGCACTCCTCCACGCCCCGGGCCACCCTCTCCGGTGCCCCGGGGTGTGCCCGTACCGTCCAAGATTCACACAACTGCGCATCCACACAGGCCGGCTACGCATCCAACAAGGTGCATCAGCCACTACGCAGCACCGTCAGGAACGTTGGGGAATCGCCATGCTCGCGACACTTGAACCGGGTTCGACGCAGGAGAGGATCTACCAGTCGATGCTGGGGGCGCCGGCCGCACGGGGCGGGGACATCGCCGCCCGGCTGGACATCGAAACGGCCGAGGTCCAGGCGTGCCTGGCCGAGTTACTGCGCAGAAACCTGCTCCGGGAGTCCTTCGAGGAGCCCGGTGCGTACGTCGCCGTGGACCCGACCGCCGGGCTCAGGCGGGTGGTGGCCCGGCAGAACACCGCACCGCCGCGCGGCCAGCGCACCGCGCCCGGCGCCCCGTCCGCCCTGCTGCGCACGCTCGCGGGCGGCTCGCGACGACCGGGAGCCGCGGCGGGCGTGGAGCGGCTGACGGGCACGCACGCCGTCCAGCAGCGGGTGCGGCAACTTGTCGGCGAGGCCGGCCACGAGGTGCTCTCCCTGCTGCCGGGCGACCTGCTGCCGGGCGACCTGCGGCCGGCACAGGCCCTGCACACCGCGCGCCGCGCAGCCGCCCGCACCCTGGACCGCGGCGGCTCGGTCCGCACGATCGGGCACGCGGCCGGCTCGGGTGACGCCGCGCACCGGGAGTACGGGCGCTGGCTCAGCACCCGCGGCGGCGAGTTCCGCACGGTCGCCGACGCACCGCTCTGCATGATCATCGCCGATCGCCGGTCCGCCCTGATCCCCGCGGACCCGCTGGACCCGACGGACCCGGCGGACACGACCGACCCGGTGGAGCCCGGTCAGGAGTTCCTGCACCTGACCGACAAGGGCCTGGTCGTCCCCCTCCTCACCCTGTTCGAGCAGATGTGGGCGACGGCCCGCCCGCTCGACACCCCGCGCGTCGACCTGAGCGACCTGGAACGCGACCTGCTCCGCCTCGTCGCCCAGGGCCTCACCGATGCGTCCGCCGCCTCCCGCCTCCACATATCGCCCCGTACGGCGCGCCGCATGATGGCCGCCATCATGAACCGCCTCGGCGCCCGCAGCCGCTTCGAAGCGGGCCTCAAGTCGGCGCGTACGGGACTGATTTGAGGCCCAGCGCCTGGCGAAGAACCACCCCGCATCCCGGGACAGCCACCCCCACCCGGGCCGGCACCACCAACCCGGACGACTCCCCGCCCGGCCCGCCCAGCCGTCCCGGCCCACCCAGCAGGCCCAGCTCGCCCAGCGGGCCCGGGCCGCCCGCTCCCGCGAATCAAACCCACCCACACCCCCACCCCGTACGACACGCAGAGCGCATCGACGGGCACCGAGAGCAACCCGGGGCGGGTGCCCGAAATGACGGACCCCGCCAGCTCCCCACCTGGCCCGTACCACACCCCCGATGTCTCGCATATTGAGACGCCGACCTGCGTACTGGTCAAGATGTTTATATGGGCGCCACACTTACTTTGCCCCGCGTGCGGCAACGGCGCCGAGCGCTCAACGCTGAACCGGGCCCGAGCGAGCCACATCCGTGCAGGATCGATCCGGTGACAGCCGCGCCAGGAAGGCATTTCTGTGACGACGCGATCCGACATGCAGGACGTACTCGGCAAGATCCTGACCGAGATCGAACAGCGCAACCCCGCCCAGCCCGAGTTCCACCAGGCCGTACACGAGGTCCTGGAGACGCTCGCGCCGGTGCTCACGGCGCGCCCCGAGTACGCCGAGGCGGGTCTCATCGAGCGGCTGTGTGAGCCGGAGCGGCAGATCATGTTCCGGGTGCCGTGGCAGGACGACCGGGGCCGCGTCCAGGTCAACCGGGGCTTCCGGGTCGAGTTCAACAGCGCACTCGGGCCGTACAAGGGCGGGCTGCGCTTCCACTCCTCGGTCAACCTCGGGGTCATCAAGTTCCTGGGCTTCGAGCAGATCTTCAAGAACGCGCTGACCGGCCTCGGCATCGGCGGCGGCAAGGGCGGCAGCGACTTCGACCCGCACGGGCGCAGCGACGCCGAGGTCATGCGGTTCTGCCAGTCCTTCATGACGGAGCTGTACCGGCACATCGGCGAACACACCGACGTACCCGCGGGCGACATCGGCGTCGGCGGCCGGGAGATCGGCTACCTCTTCGGCCAGTACCGGCGCATCACCAACCGCTGGGAGGCCGGCGTCCTCACCGGCAAGGGCCAGGGCTGGGGCGGCTCGCTCATCCGCCCGGAGGCGACCGGCTACGGCAGCGTGCTGTTCGCCGAGGCGATGCTGCGCGAGCGCGGCGAGGACCTCGAAGGCCAGACGGCAGCGGTCTCCGGCTCGGGCAACGTCGCCATCCACACCATCGCGAAGCTGCGCGCCCTCGGCGCCAACCCGGTGACCTGCTCCGACTCCTCCGGCTACATCGTGGACGAGAAGGGCATCGATCTGGAGCTGCTGCGGCAGATCAAGGAGGTCGAGCGGGGCCGCGTCGAGACCTACGCCCAGCGCCGCGGCCCCTCCGCCCGCTTCGTGCCCGGCGGCTCCGTCTGGGACGTCCCCGCCGACGTCGCCCTGCCGTCCGCCACCCAGAACGAACTGGACGAGAACGCCGCCACCACCCTGGTCCGCAACGGCGTCAAGGCCGTCTCGGAGGGCGCGAACATGCCCACCACCCCCGCCGCCGTGCACGTCTTCCAGCAGGCGAACGTCGCCTTCGGCCCGGGCAAGGCGGCCAATGCGGGCGGCGTGGCGGTGAGCGCCCTGGAAATGGCACAGAACCACGCCCGTACGTCGTGGTCGGCCCAGCGGGTGGAAGACGAACTGACCCACATCATGAACGACATCCACGCCACCTGCCACGAAACAGCAGCCCGCTACGGCGCCCCCGGCGACTACGTGACGGGCGCCAACATCGCCGGCTTCGAGCGGGTGGCCGACGCGATGCTGGCGCAGGGAATCATCTGAGGCGGGGCGTCGCCCGACACGGGTGCGCGACCGGGTGCGGGGCGGTGCACTCCGGAGGTGCCGGCCACCTTCGGGGACCGTGCCGCACCCGGCGCCGCCCGGCCGCCGCCACGCCCCTTCTCCCCTCGGCAGCGCCAGGGCGAGGACGGGGCCGGCACCCACCGCCGCGCCGACACTCCCGACGGAACCGACCTACGGAACCGCGGGGAAGCGAGCCACCCCACAGCGGCCGAGTTGCCTATATTGACATAGCTATTTCTCCATACGTAAGCTCCGGCCATGCCTCAGCACCGGTCGTCCGACCAGGACATTGACCACGTGGCCGCCGGGCTCGTGGCCTCTCTGCCCGTGCTGTTCCGTGCCCTTGACCGGCACGTCGAGCGGGACCACCCGCAGCCCAAGCCGTCCGAGGCCCAGCGGGCCCTGCTCCGGCACGTCGCGGAGCACGACGGCGTGACGGTGCGCGCAGCCGCCGAAGCCCTGTCGATGCAGCCCAGCAACGTCAGTGCGCTGGTCACCCAGCTCACCGAGCAGGGCCTGTTGGAACGCCGGCAGGACGCCGCCGACCGGCGGGTCGCCCACCTGCACCTGACCGCCGCGGCACGAGACGGGTTGGCACAGGTCCACCACTTGATGAGCACGCACGTCACCGACGCGCTGCGCACCCTGACCGAAGGCGATCTGAACGCCCTCGGTGCGGCCCTGGGCGCGTTCCACCGGCTCTCGGAGCGCCTCACCGCCACCAAGTGACGGCGCGTACCGACCGCTGACGGCTCGGTACGCGCATCCTTGCGGAACCCCTCGCCCGCGGGCCCCGGCCCGGGGCGCGGTGCTCCACCGTGGCGTCAGTCCCATCGGATGCCGCCCCCTCCCCCTTGCACGGACGCCTTCCGGCCGTCCGGGGCCTCCGCATCCCTGCTGCTGCCCCGTGCCGCTCCGTACTGCCCCCGCGCTCCGCGCTCCCTGCTCCCTGCTCCCTGCTCCCTGCTCCCTGCTCCCTGCTCCCTGCTCCCTGACGAGGATCGAACTCCATGCCCACCGAAGTCCTCCGCTCCCCCGCCCCCGGGGACGAGCACGCACGCCCTGCGCACGGCCCGCGCTCCAACCCGTGGCTGACCCTGATCGCCGTCGCCTTCGGCCTGTTCATGGTCGGGCTCGACGGCTCCGTCGTGGCCATCGCCAACCCCGAGATCGGCCGGGACCTCCACGCCAGCACCGCGGACCTCCAGTGGGTGACCAACTCCTACCTGTTGGCGCTCGCGGCGGCCCTGATCCTCGGGGGCAAGCTCGGCGACCGGTTCGGACGCCGCACCCTCTACCTCGTCGGCGTCGCCGGCTTCACCCTCGCGTCCGTCGCCATCGGCCTGTCGGGCTCCATCGAGGGAGTCATCGCCTTCCGCGCCGTACAGGGCTTCTTCGGCGCCCTGTTGATGCCCAACACCCTGGGCATGCTGCGCGCCGTCTTCCCGCCGCGGAAGTTCGGGATGGCCGTCGGCATCTGGGCCATGGTCTCCTCCGTCTCCACGGCGCTCGGCCCCATCGTGGGCGGGCTGTTGGTCGAGCACGTGAACTGGGAGTCGGTCTTCTACCTCAACGCACCCGTCGGCGCCGTCGCCCTCGTCTTCAGCGTCCTCGTCCTGCCACAGAGCAAGAACGAGGCCGCGGCGCAGGAGAGGTTCGACATCCCGGGCCTGGTGTTGTTGACCGCCGGCCTGATCGCCGTGGTGTTCGGCGTCGTCAAGGGCGAGACCTGGGGCTGGACCGCGGGCGGCACCCTCGGTGCCATCATCGCCGGTGTGCTGCTGATCGTGCTGTTCGGCTGGTACGAGACGCGCGTGGCGCACCCGCTCCTGCCCATGCGGCTGTTCCGCAACCCGGCGTTGTCCGTCGGCACCGTCATCACCGCGCTGAACTTCTTCGTCCTGCTCGGCGTGATCTTCTTCGTGATGCTCTACCTCCAGAACGTACGCGGCTACTCGCCCGTCGAGGCCGGTGTGCGCACCCTGCCGCTCAGCCTCGCCTCCGTCGTCGCCTCGCCGCTCGGGGCCGCGCTCACCCAACGGTTCGGGCCCCGCCTGACCATGCCGCTGGGCATGGCGCTCCAGGCCGTGGCCTGCTTCGTCATGACGGGTTGGAGCGCGGGTTCCTCGTACGCCCTGCTGTGGCCGCCCTTCATCGCCCTCGGCCTTGGGGTCGGCATCGTCATGGCGGCGTCTTCGGACGCCATCGTGGGCAACGCACCCGTCAAGGACGGCGGCGTCGCCGGCGGCCTCCAGGCCACGGCCCTCCAGGTCGGCGGTGCGCTCGGCACCTCCGTACTGGTCTCGCTCATCGGCACCCGGGTCGGCTCCACCCTGACCGGAGAGCTGACCTCGGCCGGGGTGCCGTCGGCCGCCGCCACGGAGCTGGGCGCGGCGAAGGACGCGGTGTCCATGGGCGTCGCCCCGGTGTCGGACGAGACCCCTGAACATCTCAGGACGGCGATCCTGGAAGGCAGCCACCACGCCTTCATGAACGGCGTGCACACGGCCGCCCTGGTCTCCGGCACGCTAGCGGTGGTCGGTGCGCTGCTCGCCGCGGGGTGCGTACGACGTGGCCCCGGGGCAACCGAGGACTGAGGGCCGGGAACCGAGGACCGACGGGACCACCGCCCCTGCAAGGGCCCTTCTCCGGGCCCCGCGCCCAACGGACCGGGCGCACGCCATACTGCGGTGGTCCCGACACGTCCCGTCACGCCGTGAGGTCACTCCACGTGCCCCACACGACCGTTCATCCCGTCGGGCTGTCGGGCTGTCGGGCTGTCGGGCTGTCGGGCTGTCGGGCTGTCGGGCTGTCGGGCTGTCGGGCTGTCGGGCAAGGCTCGGCCGTCGTCGTCCTCGTACGCGCGAGGCTGATCCGTCCATCAGGTTGTCGAAGACGACCACCTCCGGAGTGGTCCCCGCAGAGCGGGGAGCGAGCCCGGCGCACCGGAGCCCCGGGGCTCTCCGGGCAGGGCGTGCCGGGCGCGCCGAAGCGCCACACCCACACCCACACCGACCCCCGCACCCGCACCCGCACCCGCACCCGCACCCAACGCCGACGACCCGGCACCCGACGCACCGACTCCGCGAGGCCGAATCACCCACCGGGCTCCCCCCACCCCGTCCGCCCCGCCCCCGGCCACAACCCGATCCACACCGCGAGCGCCACGCCAGCGGTGACCCCCGCCGACGCGGTGATCAGCAGCACCGTGTCGGCTGCGGATTCCGCGCCCACGTCGCCGCCCCGGTCGGTGACGGGCCCGGCCAGGGCGACGCCGAGGCCGGCGGCGACGGTGATGGCCGTCTTGGTGATGCCCGACGCCTCGCCGGCCCGCTCCGGTCTGACCGCGGCCTGGGTCGCGATGAGCGTCACCGCGTTGGCCACCCCGAGGACCGCGCCGCCGACGGTGGCCACGCACACGTACGCGGCGAGCGAGGGCGCCGCGGCGAGGCAGCCGAGGGCCAGCGCTGCCGCGCACAGGCAACCCGCCATCACCCCTGCCGCGGCCCGCGGCGGCACCCGCCCGGCCACTGGCCCGGCCAGCGCCATGGCCAGCGCCGGGGCGAGGAAGGCTGCGCCCGCGCCTGCCACCGGTAGGCCCCACTGTCCCTGGAGGGTCAGCGGCACGACGAACAGGAACAGCACGGTGGCGGTGTTGGCCACCGCACCCGCCAGGGTGAGCGCCAAGTACCGCCCGTTGCACGACAGTTCGGGCCCCACCAGCGGCCGGCCCGTGGCCCGCGCGCGTCGTACGAGCAGGGTCAGCAGCGCCGCCACGGACACCGCACCCGTCAGCACGGCGGACCACGGCCAGTGCGGCGCGCGGTCGATGAGAACACAGAGCGCGGCGAGCGCGACCGTGACACCCACCAGGCCACCCACGTCGACGGTGCGGGAGGCGCCGGCGTCGTGGCTCTCGACGGTACGCGCGGCACAGGCCGCGCCGAGCAGGGCGAGCGGCACGTTGAGCCAGAACACCGCGCGCCAGGAGAGCGCATCGGTCAGCGTGCCGCCGATGAACGGGCCGCAGGCGGTGGCGGTCCCGCCGATGCCGAGCGCCCAGCCGACGGCCCGGCCGCGCAGTTCGGCCGGGTAGGCATGGGTCAGCAGGGCCAACCCCACCGGCACGGCCAGGGCCGCGCCGACCCCCTGCACCACCCGTGCGCCGACGAGGACAGGCAGCGTCGGAGCCAGCGCACAGGCAAGCGAGGCCACCCCGAACACGACGAGCCCCACGGTCAACAAGCGCCGCCGCCCGAACAGGTCGCCGAGCCTCCCCGCCGCCCACATCAACGCGCCGGCGGACAGCAGGTACGCACTCACCACCCATGGCAGACCGGCACCGCCCGCATGCAGGTCACGGCCGATCTGCGGCAGGACAAGGTTCAGACCGAACGCGTCAAGTTGAACGCAGAAAACACCCACAGCCACAGCAAGCAACCCCCACCGCCGAGGCCCCGCCGACACCGGCCCGCCCCCGACACCGCCCCGCGCGTTCGCGTCCTCGCCCACGTCGCCTTCTCCCTCGTACTCGGCCCCGCGATGGGGGACTTCCTGCCGACGCCGTACGGGCGTACGGCGACGGGTGCAGCGGAGGAGGGGAAGGTGTGCAGCGGAAGAGGCACCCGAAGACAGGGTGCTGCTGCGGAGGAGAGGCGCAGGGCGCCAGAAGAGGCGGAGGGCGCAACAAGTGGGGAGCGGCCCGGCCCGGGGAGAGTGACGGAGGGCCAAGGCTACGGGGGTTTGCTCGCCGAACGTCCCGTACGCACACCACCGGCGAGATCACGGGGCAGCAGGCAACTCACCCCTACGGAACTCCGACCGCACCGGGGCGAGGAACGCCGCGACCGTAACACAGTGCGCCCCACTCCCCCACCAGCCACCAGCCACCAGCCACCAGCCACCAGCCACCAGCCACCAGCCACCAGCCATGCAACCCAACCGGCTTCCGACTTGCAGCTCACGCCAACGTCAGCTTTTAGCGTGGCAACCGTCGGCACTCGCCGCACCCTCACCCGCCGGTGTCACCCGACTCGTTCATACGTCGGCGCCCATCGCGCCGGCGAGGCAACCCAGCGAGGTCACGAACGGCCGCTCCGGGCCGTACGGAAAGGCAGAACGTCATGCGCGCAGTCCGCTATCACGAGTACGGCAGTGTGGAGACCCTGGTGGTCGAGCAGGTGCCCGAACCCCACCCGGGCCCCGGCGAGATCCGCATCCGCGTCGCTGCGGCCAGCGTCAACCCGGTGGACTGGAAGGTGCGTTCCGGCGCGGTGCGCGAGGTGCTTCCGGTGGACCTGCCGGCGATCCCCGGGCGGGACGCCGTCGGCGTGGTCGACGCGATCGGTACGGGTGTGCAGGGGGTGCGGGTCGGCGACCGCGTCTTCGGCCTGGGTGGTGTGACCGGCGCGACGGCGGAGTTGGCGGTGCTCTCGGCGTGGGCGCCGGCCCCCTGCGCCTGGAGCGATGCGGAGGCCGCGGGCGCCGGGTTGGGGTCCGTGACCGCGCTGGGCGGGCTCAAGGCGCTCGGCCCGCTGCGCGGGCGCACCCTGCTCATCGAGGGCGCCGCCGGAGGCGTGGGCAGCGCCGCGGTCGAACTCGCGGTGGCCAGGGGCGCCACCGTGATCGGCACGGCCAGCGAACGCAACCACGCGTTCCTCACCTCCCTCGGCGCCGTCCCCACCACCTACGGCCCCGGCCTCGCGGAACGCCTGGCGCCGCTGGCTCCCACCGGCGTGGACCTCGTGCTCGACACGGCGGCCTCCGGTTCGCTGCCCGACCTCATCGCTCTCGTCGGCGACCCCACGCGCGTCGCCACGGTCGCCGACTACACCAACGCATCGCGCCTCGGCATCCACCTGGCCAACGCGGAGAACGACCCCGCCCTCCTGGCCGAAGCGGCAGAACTCGGCCGACAGGGCAACTACACCCCCCGCATCGACCGGACCTACCCCCTCGAACACCTCGCAGCGGCCCACGCGTACGCCGAACGCGGCCACACCCGGGGGAAGACCGTGATCCTGGTCTGAGCTCCTGCGCGGTACGGGCTCCTGGGGAGGCCGCCGGGTGGGGAGGACGCGCCACTGGGTCATTGTTGCGGGGAGCGGGCCGGTCTGCCATACGGCCCCACGAATCGCTGGATTCAGCCATGCGAAGGTCCAACAAAGAGCCGTTCGGGCCGCCTGCGGGGACGGCAGGGCATGCGTCTCGTTCCCGTTGTTCTCCGAACCAACAAGCCAGAGACCGCCGAGGAGCGGAACCGAAGTCGCCAGGTTATCCGTACTGCTGGTGGGCCGCACGCAAATCCACGGCTAGAGACCCAGCACCACCGCTACGGCACTCGGCCCGCGACGTGTTTCACCGACCAACGTAAAGGAAGTGCAGGTAACGCGCATAGGAAAGCTGCCGCTGTCGGAGCCTTGCGGCTTGGACAGCGGTTTCCAATACCCCGTATTGGGCGCTCTTGTCCTGGAGTTCACCGACTCGGCGACTGAATTCCTGTCGCTGCCGCCGGGCCCGATCGCCTGCGATCTTGTTCTCGCGAGTGAGCCGCGCCTGTCCTTCTTCGAGCTTCTTTTGCGCACTCGATCTCAAAGCTTCGGTACCGGACTCCAAGTTCTTCCGCTGGTCTTCAAGTTGGGATCGTCTCTGGGCGATGCTCTGCTCGATCGACTGCCGCTCTCTCGCCTGAAGAGCGGTCGGCTGGCCAGCCTGGACTGAGGCGATTTGGGAACGACGCCACGCGTCCAAGGCTCTGGCTTTGGCCTCCCCAATACCGTGCACGGAAACCTCGCGACCGCTGCTCAGCAACAGGACAGCACCCGTGCTGTTGTACGTGGCGTTCATCACGGGCCGATACCCCTTAAAGTCGGCTGCCGTTCGGATGCCCTCATCCGCGAGTCGACGCGTCAACTTCTCCCCAATACCGTGCGGGGGATTCTGTGCAATCGGTCGCCGACGGAGCCCATCAAGGAGGTACGCCGCCTGCTTGTCTGCGAGTGCCCTACTCAAGAACTTCTGTTGTTCCTCGGCGAGCCCACGGATACTCTTGTCGATGTCACGCTGCTTCGATGCCCTACGCTTCTCCGCCTCTTTCAATTCATTCTGAAACTGGGTAGTGAGCTTGTCATAATTCCGTGGGTGCTCAGCAGTCCGCTTCGCGTCCTCCGCGTCGAACTTCGCACGGTCCTTGCGCAGGTTCTCGGCTGCCTTGGCCGGCTCTTCAAACTGAGCCAATTCGCTGGTCAGCTTGGTAAGCGCGGCCTGTGCCTGCATCAACTCCGGCCGGCGGCCACGGGCGAACACGGTAAGCCCGAGGCAAACGACCGCGGGCAGACTCAGCCCGACGGGCGTCGCGGCGGCCCCCGAGACGACCCCCGCGACGGCCGCGACCAGCAAAAGCGGCCAGAGCACGGCCACGGCGCTATCGAGCCAGGTGCGCGTGTGGAAGCCACCTGGCGGAGCCTCCAGGGGTACTACGGTCGGCGGCGAGACTGGCTGTGAGGGCATGTGCCCGTTCATCCAGCCGGGCAGACCACCCGCGTTCGGAGGAGCGCCCGTGCCACTGGGCTGGGCAGCCGAAGTTGCCGCGCCCTGCCGGGGGACGACCTGGGCGAGCGGGGGCAGCAGATCAAGGGGCTGGTAGGCCATGGACCGCACCTGGTCGGCAAGACCACTGACGGTCTGATCAGAATGGGCAAGCAGCGTCTGTAGCCTGCCGGAGCCACCAGGGCTCTTAAAGTCCTCTTCGGTGAGAAGCAGGAACTCGCCACTCGGCTCATGGAGTCGGCTCCACAGCGCCGGATCGATGGCGATCGCCTTCAGGGACAGATAGATGACCCAGGCGGAAAAGTGGTCCAGAGCCAATCCGAAGTCATCGTTGCCCCGCATGGGTGACTGGTAGTTGCGATGTCCCCGCTCGGTGCCTCTCATGCCAGCCAGAGACGGCACATACATGCCGTCGTAATCCACCAGGCGCAGCGTGTCGTCGTTCGCGACCAGGAGATTACCGTGCTGGAGGTCACCGTGGGCTATCTCATGGGCAGCCAGATCACGTACCAGCGCCTCGAACCGATCGGCGAGATGTTCCACCGCGAATCGATCGGTGTGGTTGTCGTCCAACCAGGAGGACAGCGTGACGGCCTCGGTCCACTCCATCTTCAGGACGGGGTAGCGCTCTCGCCCGACGCTGATCGCGTCGGGAAGGTACTCGAAGCCCAGGTTCCAGGGTTGGGACAACTCGGCTGGTTCCAGCCCTGCGAGTCGCGTGCTAATTGCCTCGTAACGACGCTCCTGGTCCGGGACGTGACGGGTGAAGCACTTGACGGCATACCGTCGCCCCGATGCTGCCGAGGTCAATGAGAAGACGCTCGCAAAGGCCCCTGAGATGGCGCGAGGCAGGCCAAGCTTCGTCACTTCCGGTCGTGCACCCTTGAGTTCAGGATGCTGGAAGCACAACTGCGTGTTCTGCAATGCCTCCGAGTAGTCGGCGCCGCTCGGGAACGAGCGCTGTGAACCTGCGGGCGAGCTCACGTTCACCGCCCTTCGAAATCGATCCGTAGGAACGCCACGTCGTCGTTGCGCAGTTCACGAGTGCCGCGCAGACCGTTCAACCAGTTCGTGAACCCGTCGAGGTCATCAGGGCCCGCGAACTCCAGCAACTGGCCGATGGCAGATTCCTGATCCGTGGCGGACATGAGCCAGGCAGCGAGGGCGTCCGTCATCAGGAGCAGCTTGTCGCCGGCGCTGCTCCACCCCTCGGTGAATTGCGCACGGCGGGCCAGCAGACCAACGTCGCGATTCCGGCTGCCGAAGAGGTCCGGAGTGATGCCGAACTCCTCGATGGTCGTCACCGGAAACGTCTGCGCCAACCGATCGTCACGCAGATGGAAGAGACAACTGTCCCCCAATGCGGCAGCACGCCAATGCCATCCCGACTCGGTCTGGCCAGGTGCGCCATCGGCACCCGGGTCAACGCGAACCGTGAGAAGCGTGGCGTAGGCCCCTTCCGCCAGCTTCGTGTGCTCGTACCACTTCAGCGGACGCCCGTCACGATGGCGTTCCTGCGCGTATCGAGTGAGCCAGGGTTCCCAGAGGTCCACCGCCGCCGCCGCGAACTCCTCGAAGGCCGGGCCGCCCGCCAGCAGGCCCGGTCGGTTCATGGTCTCTTCGGCTGCGGCGAGGGACAGCATCCGGGCCCAGTCCTTCGCCAGCACGCTCTCCGTGGCCCCATCGCACATTCCCACGCTGAACGGCTCCCGCACCATGTGATCGTGCGGGTAACCGGGGAACACGGCGACCGCGTCCTCACATTCCGCCTCGGTGCTGCCCTGCTTGGGGACCACGAGTTGCGTGATGTACACGCATGAGGTGGACGTCGTCACCGCAGTTCGGTGGCGCGGGTGCCGATGTCGAGGAACTGCACCACCGTAGTGATGTCCGCGTTGTAGACGAAACCGCGCGTGGTTTCACTGACCCGTTGCCCCTGCGAGGCGGCGTACGAACGCATATGGCTGGGCAGCGGGCTCGACATGGCGAACAACCTGCGGGCGTAGTTGTCGGGGAGGCCGTCAGCCGTGTCGGGGAAAGCCGTGGGGGTGCCTCCCGCGGCCGAGACATGCAGGTTGAACAGCAGGGCCGCGCCGTCGGCCGTGGCATGCGAGGTGATCGCCTCGGCTGCCGCGGTGGGGTCCCCATCGGTCGATTCCCCGTCCGTCAAGTTGATGACGATGGGCGGAAAACTGGCCGGGTAGCGCTCGGTCCACCCGGCCACGAGGTTCTCGGCGTACTGGAGCGCGCGGCTCATCGGAGTCCCGCCGTGGGCTACGGGATCCATCCACAGTGGAAAGCTGACGGCGGTCTCCACCAGGCCACCCGCGCCGTCGGACACCTTCTTGGTGCGCTCGTCCACCCGGGCCGGGTTGTCCGCCACCTCGCTGAGCGGAACGATGTCCCGACCGGAAAGCGCACCAGCGAACGCCGATCCGGTGGTGGCGCCGTAGCCGATGACCGCGACGTGGAAGTAGTCGCGTACCCCTTCCTCCTTGGCGCACTTCACCGAGAGCTCGGTGAGGAGCCGGTTGATGGCGTCGGCGACGACATCCGCCTTCCGCTGGGGGTCTTCACCGCCAATGGGGTCGCTCATGGATGTCGACTGGTCGACGAGGAAGACGATGCTCGTGGGGTTGCTGCGGCTGATCTCGGCCGTGTACGGCACGTAGCGCTCCTGGCAGGCTGCTGAGAAGTCGGGAATGCGGAGGGTTCTCGCGGCATGCTGGTGCTATCCCTGCCAGCAGGTCGCCACACCCCCCAAATCACATCGTAGTGTGAGCTGATCGACACGGGGTGTGCATCGCTGAGATGCGTCAGACGCATTCGTCAGACCACCGGCGGCAAGGCACGCCCGCGCAGCGCGGAGTGAGGCCGCCGAAAGCGAGGACTCCGTGGCCAGAGCCGAACCCATCCACGGCCCACCCACCACCCGAACGCCCCACCCCCTCTGCCCCTCCGGCCCCTTGCCCGCCCTCCGGCCAGGGACCTAGCATCCCGTTTCGATCGGCAAATTGGTCCAGTCCAGTCGGGTTCGAGACTGAACGCCACGTCGGGAGAGTCCTGTTGGCCCCGTTCCCGCTCGCTCCGGAACAGCGGAGCATGCTCTTCCTTGAGGGCCTCTTCGGTCCCGGGATCTTCCGCAACACACTCGTCTCCGTCCCGGTCAGGCCCGAGCTGACGCAGGCTCAGATACGGTCCGCCGTCGCGCGTCTGGAGCGGCGGCAGGAGGCGCTGCGGACTGCCCTGGTCGGGCGGGCGCCCTATCTGCAGCGGGTCGAGACCGTCGACGCGCCCGCGGTACGGGCCGTGCTCGCGCGTCCCGGGGAACGTGCCGAAGAGTTGCTGGCCGTCAGGAAGGCCGCCTGTCTGGGGGCCGCGCAGCGGCGCGAGGTGCCCGGGCGCACCGCGTACGAGCTGATCGAGGACGCGGCGGGACGGGAGCGGTTCCTGCTGGTGACGTTGGACCACCTCGTGTCCGACGGGCATGCCGAGCGGGTCCTCACGGCCGAGTTGGCGGCCCTGTTGGATGACGCGTCCGCAGGGACCGGGAGCGGGGCCGACGCCTTGCCGGTGAGCTACCGGGAGCTGTGCGAGCAGCGGGTGGCGGCCACGGCGCGGGCCGAGCGCGAGACGCGGTACTGGTCCCGCACGCTGGACCTCGTCGAACCTGTTTCGGGGCTGGTCCCCCGGTCCGGCCGGCCGACCGTCGGGCCGCCGGGCGAGGGCGACCTCGTACTGGGCCAGGTGCAGAAGCTCTACCGCGGACCGGCCCTGCACACCCTCGTCGGCGCCGTCTGCCGGGCGCACGGGGCCACCGCCTTCGCCGTGGTGGCGGCGCTCACCGCGGCGGCGATCTGGCACCGCGGCGGGCCCCGTACGCTCGCGCTGTTCACGCCGGTGTCGACCCGGCAGCGGGCCGGGTTCGACGTCGCGGCCGGCTGCTTCGTGCACGACCGCCCGGTGGTCTGCCACGTCGATCCGGACCGGCCCCTGTCGGCCTGCTTCGCCTCCGTCATGAGCCAGAATCTGGCCGCCCTCCGCTTCTCCGCGCTGAGCGTGCCCGACCTCGCCTGCGCCGTGCCGCCGTTGGGTGCGGCGCTGCTCTCCGACGGCATCGACTACGTACAACTGCACGTCGGGATGGCGGCCGAGACCGCGGCTGCGGCCGGCCCCGCGGTCGCCCCGGAGCCTGCCGCTGCCACCGAACCGGCCGCAGCCGTGCCGGCTCCCGATGAGCGCGCCCCCCGTGACCTGGGGCCCTTCCGGCCGGCCCGGGACCTGAGCGTCACCACCCTGCGCTTCGAGTTCACGGCCGCCGCGACGACCGCGCGGGCCTTCTGTGGGGGCCCCGTCGGTGGGTTGGCCGTGGCCGAGGGGCTGGCCGATGACGTACTGGCGCTCCTTGCCGGCGTGCGGCGCGACCCGGAGGCCACCGTCGCGGCCCTGGTCGAGAACTCGTTGCCGCGGTGAGAGCTCGCGCCCGCGGCCGGCACGGCGACACCGTGCTGGCGCGGCAGCCGGAGCGGCGGCTGTGGACGAGGGACTTCTCGCTGTTCTTCCTCTCCCGCGCCGTCGCCAGGCTCGGCGACACGATGCTGCCGGTGGCGCTGGCCGCGGGGCTGCTCCAGGACGGGCACAGCGCCACCTCGGTCGGTGTGGCCATGGCGGTTCCCACGGTGTCCTGGGCCGTCCTGGTGATCTTCGCGGGGGTGATCGCCGACCGGGTCGATCCGCGGCGGCTCATGATCGGGGCCGATCTGGTCCGGCTGGTCAGCCAGTCCTGCGCGGCCGGCATCTTCTTCGCCGGACACGTCGCGCTCTGGCAGGTGCTGGTCATCGGGCTCGTCAACGGTGGCGCCGCGGCGGTCTTCCAACCCGGCGTGGCCAGCACGGTGCGCCAGTTGTCCGCGGACGCCCAGCAGGGCAACGGCGCCGTCCGTACCGTCGAGGCGGTGATGTCGCTCGTCGGCCCGACGGTCGCCGGGCTGCTGGTGGCCGTGACGTCGGCCGGCAGCGTCTTCGCCGTGCACGCCGGCACCTATGCGGCCAGCGCCCTGTTCCTGTGGGCGCTGCGGCTGCCCGGCCGGCCGGCGGCACCGAAATCGGCACCAGCAAAGACGACGTCGACGGAGACGGCGGCAGCCGCAACCACAGCGGCCACAGCCACGACCACGACCACAACTGAGTCCCGTACGGAGTCGTCCGCGGGCGGTGGCATGCGGCAGGGCCTGCGGGAGGGTTGGTCGGCGGTGCGGGTGCGGCCCTGGCTGTGGGGCGTGCTGGCGCTGTGGGGCTTCTTCGCGCTCACCGCGCGCGGGCCCGCCGCCCCGCTGATCGCGACGGAGCTGGTCAAGGAACACGACGTGACCGCCTTCGGCCTGGTCAACTCGGCGCTCGGCTGCGGCACCGTCGTCGGCGGGCTCCTCGCCATGCGGCTCCGGCCCGCCTTCCAGCTACGCGCCGGGGCCGTGGGGGTGGCGGCGTTCGCGGCCTTCCCCCTCGCGGTGGGCAGCGGGCAGCCGGTGCCGGTGATCGCGGCGGGCGCGGTCGTCGCCGGTCTTGGCATGGCGTTCTGGGGTGTGATGTGGGCGACCAGCATCCAGACCCAGGTGCCGCACGAGGTGCTGAACCGGGTGTACGCCTACGACATCGCCGGCTCGATCGCCTTCCTACCGGTCGGCGAGGCGCTGGCCGGACCCGCCGCAGGGTTGGTCGGCCGCCGCACCATGCTGCTGGCCGGCGCGGCGTGCACCCTGGCCGTCTCGGTGGCGCTGCTCAGCGTGCCGGCGATCCGCAGGCTGCGCCGGGTGGACGACCAGGGTTGAACCCCGCCGGGTGCCGACCGCCCCGCTACCGCTTGACCAGGCGGCTGTCGAAGCCGGCCCGCACCAGGTGATCGCAGGCCCCCAGCACCTCGGCCGGCACGTGCTGCTCGGTCGCGAAGCCGAGCCGCGGGTACTCCTGAATGCGCAGCAGTTCGCCGACGAGCATGTCGATGACGAGCTTGCGGTCCCCGATGGACTCCAGGTAGGCGTCCAGGCCGATGCGTTCGGACGCGCACTGCACGGCGACCTCGGGCCACAGCTTGCGGCAGGTGGCGTAGGCCCGGCGTTCCATGTACGGCTTGCAGATGAGCATGACGGAGTCGACGGCCAGGCCCTGTTGGTCGAGCAGGGCCCGGGTGTGGGTGATGTTCTGCCCGGTGTTGGCGGCGCGCGGCTCGACCAGTACGGCGTCCTCGGGCACGCCGAGCGCGATGGCGTGCTCCCGGTAGTGGGGCGCGGGG
Organism: Streptomyces sp. HSW2009; assembly: GCF_040240285.1. Classification (NCBI taxonomy): domain Bacteria; kingdom Bacillati; phylum Actinomycetota; class Actinomycetes; order Kitasatosporales; family Streptomycetaceae; genus Streptomyces; species Streptomyces sp. HSW2009. The sequence goes on from NZ_JBEHZD010000052.1 coordinate 24,270, forward strand.
GCGCGCGGGGGGGGGGGGGGGGGGGGGGGGGGGGGGGGGGCGGGGGGCCCCGGGGGGGGGGGGGGCACCGGGGGGGTGAGGACAAGGGAAAAAGTTCGTTCCGAACAAACTCTTGACCGTGTCTCGA
>NZ_JBEHZD010000520.1:0-5474 GCF_040240285.1 Streptomyces sp. HSW2009
CGGCGGCCCGGGGGGCGCGTAACCAATTGTTGTTGGGGCCCCCCGTCTGGCCGGGCGGGGTGGTGGCGTGCAGCGGTCGGCGGGGGGCGAGGCGGCCCGCCGCCACCCCGTACCCGACGCTCGTCGGCACCCCCACCACCGGCGCGCGCAGCAGCCCCGTGACCACGCTGGGCAGCGCCCCGTCCATGCCGGCCACGACCACGGCGCAGTCGGCCCGTTCAAGCCGCGGCAGTTGGGCGAACAGCCGCCCGATGCCGGCCACCCCCACGTCGTCCACGACGAAGGCGCCGACCCCGAGCGCGGCGAGCGTGGCCCGGCACTCACCGGCCACCGGCAGGTCGCAGGTGCCCGCCGTGACCACGGCCACCGCACCACGCGGCGCGGGCAGCGGCCCCACCGTGACCGTCCGCGCCACCGCGTCCACCTGGACGGGTGCGGCGCCGAACGCGGTGGGCGCGGCGGCCAGCACCTCGGCCGGGCAGCGGGTGGCGAGGGCCGGCGCCGCGGGGTCGGCCCTCCGCAGTTCGGTCAGCAGCCGCAGTGTCTGCTCGGCCGTCTTGCCCTGTGCGAACACCACTTCGGGCACCCCGGTCCGGCCGCGCCTGGCCACGTCGAGCCGGGCGAAGTCGGCCACCCGCACCGTCTCCGTCTCGGTCCCCGTATCCGCGTCCGTCGCGCTCATGCGGGCCGCTCCCCGCGGGTCGCCGGGCGCCCGTCGGCCGGCCGGCGGGGTGTGGGGGCCGCGTCCGCGCCGCCCGGCCCGGAGGCGGTGGCCACCGCACCGGCCCGGTAGGCCGCCACCGAGCCGTCCCGCAGCCGGGTCGCGGCGGCCACCGCGCGCAACACCTCGGCCTGGACGCGGGGGTGGCGGTCGAGCCAGTGGTGGGTGGTGGGCCCGAGTTCGATGCGGAAGGCCGTGGCGAGGACGCGGACCCGCAGCGCGTCGACCGGGACGCCGTGCGCGGTCAGCGTCGCGCGCACCAACTCCTCGGCGCGTTCGACCCGGCCGAGCCGCGCCGGGGTCACCGGGACGCCGACAGCCACCCGGGAGGACAGGCAGGGGGAGCCGGGTTTGTCCGCGACCGACAGGCCCCAGCGGACGGCGACGCCCCGCACCTCCGCCTTGCCGAGGCCCGCGGCGGCGAGCGGTTCCACGACGCCGAGCTCCGCCGCCGCGCGCAGCCCCGGACGGTGTGCGGCCCGCCGGTCATCACGGTGGGTGCCGGTGGCGACGGCTCCGAAGCCTCGCTCGGTCGCCACCTCCAAAACCCGGGACAACACCGTGTGCTTGCAGAAATAGCAGCGGTTCCCGGCGTTCTCCCGATAACCGGGAACCGACCACTCCGCGGTCGCCACCTCCAGCAACTCCACACCGATCTCCGCTGCGGTACGGCGCGCCCCGTGCAGTTCGCTCCTGGCCAATGCGGGGGAGTCCGCGATCACCGCGAGCGTACGGGCCGCTCCCCACACCCGGACGCCGGCGGCCAGTACGACGGCGGAATCGACACCGCCGGAGAATGCGACGGCCAGCGGGCCGCTTTCATTGACGGCCGCCAACAATGCGTATGACTCGGCGGTCTGATCGATGGGTTGTTCGCTCGTCCCGAACACCGTGCTCTGCCGCACCGGGAATCCGCGCCTTTCTACTCGGAGGGGCCGGAGGCGTACGACGCGTCATGGCGCCACGGGCGCGCTCGCCGGGGGTCGCGACCCTTGGCGTCCGGTTGGTGAAGTGGCGACGGGCGGCCCCGTCCGGTGCCGGCCGTGGCCTGTCAACACACCTTCCTGCACGGCCAGTTAGCTGCGTGAGCCGGTCTCGGCGAGGTCGCGTCCGGCCTCGATCCACTCCGCGATCTGACCAAGTGTCACCTCCCGGGTGACGTGCTCGTCGCCCATCCGCAGCCCCGTCTTCTCGCCGAGTACCAGGGAGAATTCCAGGAGCGCGAGCGAGTCGAGTTCCAACTCGTCGATCGTGGTCTGCGGGCGCAGTACGCCTCGATCCACATGGAACTGTTCGGACAGGATCTCCGTAATGATGCCCAAGGCGTCACTCATGGGTGTGCACTCCTCGCCTGGTGGTGCCTGCGCGGTTTCATGGCGCTGTGCGCGCGGCCCCAAGTGTTCCGATGCACAAGGGAAATGAACAAACTGGCGGAGGATGTTTCACTCATTTGCAGTCCAGGCCGCGGAAGATGGAGAACAGAAAAACACATCGAGTGACGTTCGCGCGCGCATCTGGACCGGGAAGGAAAACGGGCGGAAAACGCGCCCTGAAGGGGCGGGGCCCGACTGTGCGGAGAGCCTTTGCCGCCGGTGGTCCTTGTTGTACGATTTCCATCGTAGTACGTTGCATGTCGCACCACGGCATGCTCGTACGGATCGCCTTTCGGAGCAGCGTGAGGAGCAGCCGTGGCAGATCAGCAGGCCCCCACCCCGTCAGCGGGTCGGGAGCTCAAGCACCCGGAAGCCGCCGAGATCCGCCTCGAAGGCGTGCTGCACGCGCTGTCCGACCCGATGCGCCTGCGCATCGTGTGCGGCCTTGCCGACGACGGCGGCGAGCTCGCGTGTTCGGTCTTCGACCTCCCGGTGAGCAAGTCCACCTGTACGCACCACTTCCGCGTACTGCGCGAGAGCGGGGTGATCCGGCAGTTCTACCGGGGCACCGCCAAGATGAGCGTGCTGCGCCACGCCGACCTGGCCGACCGCTTCCCCGGCCTGCTCGACTGCGTCCTGGCCGCGGCCAAACGCCAGGAAGAGTGCTTGACCGTGGCCTGATCGCGGTCTGGTCGCGGCCTGACCACCCGCTGCGGCGCGGCCCGGGCGACCTGACGGCCGGATGGCCGGATGGCGCACCCCCGGCGACCTGGTGAATCGGATGGCGCGGGATGGCGCGACCCCCTGGGGCAGTGGCGCGCTCCCCCGGGGCGGTGGCGCGCCCCCGGCGACCTGACGAGGTGGGTGGCGCGGCCCCGGGGCCAGGCGGCGCGGCGACCGGCCGCCGCCGAGGCGCCGGCGGCGACACCGCAGGTGCGCGTACAGACGCAGGCACCGCTGGCCCCCGGCAAACCGGTTCGCGGTGCGCTGGTCCCCGGCGCACGGGTTCACGGCGCCGTGCGCGCCGCGCTCAACAACCCCTCCCAGTCCGGGATCTTCACGTTCGTACGGCCGAGCCGGCGGCCGAGGTCCGCCTCGGCCGCCTCGATGCGCAGCCAGCCCGGCCACTCCACCGGCTCCTGCCCCAGCCGGCGCAGGGCCGCCACCGGGTCCGCGGCCACGGTGCGCGAGGTCAGTTCCGCCGCGTCGGCGAGCAGGGCGTCCACGGTCTCCTTGGCGCACGAGCGGTTCGTGCCGATCACGCCGGTGGGCCCGCGCTTGATCCACCCCGCCACGTACTCGCCGAGCGAGGGGGCCCCGGCGCGCAGCACCCGGCCGGCCCGGTGCGGCACCGTACCGAGCGCGGGATCGAAGGGCAGCCCGGGCAGTGGCACTCCGCGGTAGCCGACCGAGCGCAGCACCAGCCGCGCGTCGATGTCCTCGTACGTCCCGGTGCCCACCACCCGGCCCTGCCCGTCGGGGGCCGTACGCTCGAAACGCACCGCGCGCACCCCACTGCCCACCTCGCCGGGCGCGCCCCCGTGCTGCGCCAGGAGCGCCACGGGCCGTAGGAAGAACCGCAGGTGGATGCGGCGCGGCCGGTCGACGGGTGGCTGCTGCGCCCAGCCGCGCAGCACTTCCACGTTGCGCCGGGCCACGGCCGGCAGCCCCGAGGGGTCGACGAACGCCGGATCGCGAGCGAGCTCATCGGCCCGCACCCGCACCGCGGCCCCGGGCAGCGCGCCGAGTTCCCGCAGCTCCTTGGTGGTGAACTTGGCCTGCGAAGGCCCGCGCCTGCCGATCATGTGGACGTCCCGCACCCGGCTGCGGCCGAGCGCGGCGCGCGCCGCGTCCGGTACGTCGGTGTCGCGCAGCTCGGCGGCGTCCCTGGCCAGCACCCGGGCCACGTCCACGGCCACGTTGCCGACCCCGATCACCACCGCCGACGGCGCGGCCAGCGGGAACTGGTCCGCCGCCGCATCCGGGTGGGCGCTGTACCAGGAGACGAAGTCGGTCGCCGACCAACTGCCGGGCAGCTCCTCGCCCGGCACCCCGAGCCGGCGGTCGGTCGCGGCGCCCACGCAGTACACCACCGCGTGGTAGAGCTCGTGCAACTGGCGCGGCGCGACCCCGGGCGAGCCCACCCGCACATGGCCGAGGAAGGTGACCCTGGGGTCCTCAAGCACGGTGCGCAGATTGCCCTGGAGCGACTTGATCTTCTCGTGGTCGGGCGCCACCCCGTACCGCACCAGACCGAACGGGCACGGCAGCCGGTCCAGTACGTGCACCACGACATCGGGGACCAGACTTTGCCGGAGCAGGGCCTGAGCGGTGTACACCCCGCTGGGGCCCGAACCGACGACGGCGACACGGAGCACGGCGGAACTCCTTCCCGCTGGGCCTCCCAGGATGGCACCGGGCCGGTCGCCGCGGGAGGCGTGTGTCCATACCGCGGTACGCCCGGAGCGCGTCCGTGCGCCGGCGCCTCGGCGCCGTCCGGGGCGGAACCCGGAACTCCACGGAGCCACCCGATATGCCCGACCCGCTTCGCCCGCTGCGGTGTGCCCTACTGCGCCGTACCCGCGGTGTCGTCGCCCGCCGCCGGCGGCGCGACCTGGCGCGGCGGGGGATCGCCGAGCTCCCAGTCGAGGCCGTAGCGCTGGAACAACTCCGCGCGCAGCCGCGCCACCGGCATCGGCGCCCCGGGCAGCAGCACCGCGACGACGGCGCCCATCAGCAGCGCCCGCATCAGCCGGTAGTCCGTCTCGGGGTCGTCGCTGCCGTACGCGACCACCGTCTCCTGGAGCAGTTCGGCGAGCCGCTGCTGTTCGGGACATTGGATGAAGCCCTCGGCCTGGAGGATGCCCGCCATGTGCGTGCGCATCAGCCGGGGGCGGTCCCTGGCCAGGCTGAGGATCGCGTCGATGGCCCGGGCCAGCAACTCGCGGCCGGCGCCCTCGCCGGTGGGCCGGGGCGCGCGGTCCAGCGCAGCCGCGAGTTCGGTGTGCATCAGACGGTGCACGGCGGACTGGAGGAGCTGCCGCTTGCCGGGGAAGTAGTACGACACCAGGCCGCGTGCTGCGCCCGCCCGATCGGCGATGTCCGCCAGCGTGGTGGCCTCGTAACCGTGCTCGTCGACGAGGTCGACGGTTGCCTGGAGCAGCCGCTGTTGGGAACGTCGGCGCAACTCCTCATTGACCGATGCGCTGCGCGGGGACATGCTTAACTCCTGCGTTGACTGGCTCGAAGCCAATATACTCAGTGGGTCTCCGGTTGTCCGCCCCTTCTGAGCAGGGTGAACACCGGGCCGGGGGGGGGGGGGGGGGGGGGGGGGGGGGGGGGGGGGGGGGGGGGGGGGGGGGGGGGGGGGGGGGGGGGGG
>NZ_JBEHZD010000521.1:0-5419 GCF_040240285.1 Streptomyces sp. HSW2009
CCCCCCCCCCCCCCCCCCCCCCCCCCCGCGCGGGGGGGGGGGGGGGGGGGGGGGGGGGGGGGGGGGCGGCCGCCCCCCCCCCCCCCCCCCCCCCCCGTCCGGCCCCACCCGGCGACTCCCGCTTGCGCGCCCTTGCTCGTCCGCCCTCCTCCCCTGTGTCGCTCGGTGTTCCCCGCCGCTTACGAGCGCGCCCGCGTCGCGCGAGGCCGCAGCCGCGCCCCGGCGCGTACCGGTTGACCTGCGCGCTTGGCCAACGGTTTACCGTCTACTCATGGGCGGACAGGCCCATCACCCGCACCGAGGAGTTCGCCCGTTGTCTGCGTCATCCGCCCTGGTCGATGCCATGGAGCGGCATCAGATCGCCCTCTATCTGGGCGCGCTGGCCGTCGGTGGGGCGGTCGGTTCGGCCGCGCCCGGTGCCGGGCCCGCGCTGGAGCACGCCATCAACCCGCTCCTGGCGGCGCTGTTGTACGTGACCTTTCTCCAGGTGCCGGCCGCGCACCTGGTGCGGTCGCTGCGGGAGGGCAGGTTCCTGGCGGCCGTGCTGGTGCTCAACTTCGTCCTGGTGCCGCTCGTGGTGGCCGTCCTGTTCGTCTTCCTCCCCGGTGACCGGGCTGTCCGGATGGGCTTCCTGCTGGTGCTGCTCGCGCCGTGCATCGACTACGTGATCGTCTTCGGCGGTCTGGCCGGCGGCAGCAACCAGCGGCTGTTGGCGGCGAGTCCGCTCCTGCTGCTGGTGCAGATGGTGCTGCTGCCCGGGTACCTGTTCCTGTTCCTGGGCTCCGAGTTGGCCGATGCCGTGGAGGTCGGCCCGTTCGTCGAGGCGTTCTGCGTACTGATCGTCATCCCGCTCGCGCTGGCCTGGCTCACCCAGGGGTGGGCCGCCCGGCGGGAGGCGGGGCGGCGGACCGTGGATCGGGCGAACGCGCTGATGGTGCCGTTGATGTGCACCACCCTGGCGGTCGTGGTCGGCTCCCAGTTGCCCAAGCTGGACGACCACCTGGGCGATGTGGCCCGGGTGATCCCGCTGTACGCGGCCTTCCTGGTGGTGATGGCCTTCGTCGGCCTCGCCGTCACCCGCGCGTTCGGCCTGGACGTGCCCGCCGGACGCGCCGTCGTCTTCTCCGGCGCGACCCGCAACTCCCTGGTCGTCCTGCCGTTGGCACTGGCCCTGCCCGAGGAGCTGACCCTCGCGGCGACCGTGGTGGTCACCCAGACCCTGGTCGAACTGGTCGGCATGGTGGTCTACGTACGGGCCGTGCCCCGGCTGTTGCCCACTCCGCAACCGGCGCCGGGGCCGCACCGGCCGGCGGACGGCGGCTGAACCTGCCGGCTCCCGCGCCGCCGGGGGCGGGCGCGCGGCCGCGCCGCCCCGGGGGGGGGGGGGGGCGGGGGTGGCCCCCCGGCCCGCTCCCCGCCCCCGACGCCCCTGATGAGAACCCCTATGAGAAAGAGGAGGACCCCCATGACCGACACGCGCCCCGTCCCCACCGATGCGGAGCTCGCGGCCTCGCTCGACGGTGACTTCACCAGTGCGTACGCCACCGTGAACGGCGTCAGGCTGCACCACGTCACCGGCGGCAGCGGCGAACCGCTGATCCTGCTGGGTGGTTGGCCGCAGACCTGGTGGCAGTTCCGCAAGGTGCTGCCCGCGCTGGCCCGCTCCTTCCGGGTGACCGCCGTCGACCTGCGGGGCATGGGCGGCTCGGACAAGCCGGCGGACGGCTACGACAAGCGCACCATGGCGCGCGACATCCACGAGTTGATCCACCACCTCGGCCACACGTCGGCCTTCGTCGCCGGACACGACATCGGCGCCGGGCTCGGCTACCACCTGGCCGCCAACTACCCCGCATCGGTGCGCCGGCTGGTCACCATCGACCTCGGCGTGCCCGAGGCGTCCTGGCTGGAGATCCCCATGCTGCCCGGCTCGGACGAACAGGTCGAGGCCATCTCCCGGGGGCGGGGCGGCTACCCCTGGTGGTTCGCCTTCAACCAACTGCGCGGGCTGCCCGAGGAGTTGCTCGCCGGCCGCTTCCGTCCGGTGATCGACTGGCTGTACGGGCACATGCTCCTCGACCAGGCGTCGGTATCCGATGACGCCCGGCGCATCTACGCCCATGCGTACGCCACGCCCGAGGCGATCCGTGCCGGCAACGGCTGGTACCAGACGATGCGCAAGGACGTCATCGACCTCGCCGACCACGCCCCGCTGACGCTGCCCATCCTCACCCTGGCCGGCGAACTGGGCTACCAGGCCCTGCGCCAGCAGATGGGTCCCGACAAGGGCACCGACATCCGGGTGGTGGAGGTCCGCGGCAGCGGCCACTACGTCCCCGAGGAGCAGCCGGAGGCGGTGGTGCGGGAGCTGCTCGCCTTCTTCGGGACGGCGGGCGCACAGGAGTAGGCCGACACCCGGTGCGGTCCCACCCTGGGCCCGCACCGGGGCTGGCTTGGGGAACCTGCCTCGGTCCATCCCACCCTGGGCCTGCGACGGGGCTGGCCTGGGTCCACCCACCCCGGGCCCGCACCGGGGCTCGCTTGGGGAACCTGCCTCGGCCCATCCCACCCCGGGCCCGCGCCGAGGGTCGACTTCGGGCACCCACCCTGGCCCCCACTCTTGGCCCGCGCCGGGCCCGTCCCACCCGCAGCCCACCGGGACCCGCTCAGGGAGCCCATCTCACCCCACCTCATCCCACCCCAGTCGGCACGGCCAACGCATTCCCCTCCGCCCCTCTCCCCCTTCCCGCATCCTCTTCTTGCTTCTTATGCCCCCTTCTTGCACCCCCTTCTGGCGCCCCGCCCCCTTGGTGGCGGGGTTTTCCCTGGTGATGTGCGCCCTGCCACATATGCCGGCCGGACCGTCGTGCGTACGGAGTCGATCAATAGGGGAATCGCCCGGCGGGGCAGGCCGCTGACCGGGATTTCGAGAATTCCTGGTGCGGGAGGCAACCTCGCGCGGCTTTGGCGCGTATTCCTGGGTAGCAGGGACGCATGCGAGGCCCACTGATGTGGCCCCGGCCACAAGAGACGGGCCGCAGGAGGGCGTCGAGAGTTCCGCCGAAGAGGCCAAGCAAGATCATTTGAACTGAACTTTTCGGACTTTTCTGGCCCTGTGGTGCACCTCACCGGCGCCCCGCGATGATCTGTCACGTGCTGTGGTCACCCGATTCCCTTCCGGTCGCGGGAACCCTGCACCGCCTGCGATGTCGCCCGCGGCCCACACTTCGAATTATCGCCGTGCGGCACAGATCCCGTGCAGAGCGTTATCTCTTCTCGCGAGTTATCGGCCGCAATTGATCTCCATCGACAGGTTCAGGCTTGTCGGCAGGGAAATGAATGTGTTTTGTTGGCGATCCCGCTGAAACGAAGGCGGGTATCCGACGCCGGAATGCCGAATCTTGCCGCTGGCCGAGGAGAAACTTCAAAGTCACGACGGCAAGAGCGGGGGAACCAGGTAAGTGCCGCACCGCGTCTCAGCGCGGTCGGCTTGGGGTGAAGACGTGTCGCGGCACCCCGCCGCACCAGACGCGTCCGGGCAACTCCAGCCCGAATCCGACAGCTCACCTCGTAGGCATAGGAGAGGGCTACCCCTATGTCTTTTCGCGCACGCCACAGCCGCATCAGCCCCCGTCGTCTTGCGCGCATCTCCGTCGCGCTGACCGCTGGCGGCGCCGGCCTCGCCCTCCCCTTCCTGGGCGCCCCCCAGGCCAACCCCGCCTCCGTGGACGTCTGGGAGAAGGTCGCCCAGTGCGAGGCCACCGGCAACTGGAGCATCAACACCGGTAACGGCTTCTACGGCGGCCTCCAGTTCACCGACAGCACGTGGCGCTCCTTCGGCGGCACGGCCTACGCGCCGCGCGCCGACCTGGCCACCAAGGACCAGCAGATCGCCATCGCCGAGAAGGTCCTCAAGGTGCAGGGCCCCGGCGCCTGGCCGGTGTGCTCCGTCAAGGCGGGCCTGACCGCCGGCGGCCCGCCCCCGCAGATCGCCCCCGACGGCGCCCGCGAGCAGGGCAACACCACCACCCGCGACAGCCGCCCGACCCAGCAGGTCGCGCCGAAGGCTGCCCCGAAGGCCGTTGCTCCGAAGGCCGCCCCGAAGGCCGCCCCCAAGGTTGCCCCGAAGGCAGCCCCCAAGGCCGAGGTGAAGTCCGCTCCGCGCACCCACCAGCACACCGCGGGCGCCTCGTACACCGTGCGTTCCGGTGACACCCTGTTCAAGATCGCCCAGGCGCACGACGTCAACGGTGGCTGGCGCGCCGTCTACGACCGCAACCAGGACGTCGTGGGCAAGAACCCCAACCTGATCTACCCGGACCAGCGCCTGACGCTGCCCGGCGCCGGCTCCGCGCTGAAGGCCCCGCAGAAGAGCGCTCCGCAGCAGCAGGCAGCCCCGGCCCCGCAGCAGCAGCGCGCCCCGCAGGCCGCCCAGCCGAAGGCTCCGCAGCAGCAGGTCGCGCCCAAGTCCGCGCCGGTCCAGCAGACCCAGCCGCAGACCGAGGCCGCCACCTCGACCGGCTTCACCGCCCCGGTGGCCGGCTCCACCGGTACCCCGTACCGCCAGGCCGGCGGTAGCTGGTCCAGCGGCTACCACACCGGTGTGGACTTCCCCGTCGGCACCGGCACCACGGTCAAGGCCGTCGGCGCCGGCCAGGTCGTCTCCGCCGGCTGGGCGGGCTCGTACGGCAACCAGGTCGTCATCCGCCACGCGGACGGCCACTACAGCCAGTACGCGCACCTGTCGCAGCTCACCGTCTCGGCCGGGCAGAGCGTCTCCGGCGGCCAGCAGATCGGCCTGTCCGGCAGCACCGGCAACAGCAGCGGCCCGCACCTGCACTTCGAGATCCGCACCGGCGCCGGCTACGGCTCGGACGTCGACCCGATCGCGTACCTGCGCGCCAAGGGTGTCAGCATCTGATCACCCCAGGCCGCTGACCGGCTGCCGCTGACCGGTCGCTGACCGGGGCAGTCACGCAGCCCCAGCACCACAGATGTGGCCCCGCGCCCCCCCCGCCCCCGGGGCCCGCGGCGGGGGGCGGGGGGGCCCCACCCCCCCCCCCGGGGGGGGGGGCCCGCGCCCGGGGCGCGCCCGGGGGCAGCCCCCCCCCCCCCCCCCCCCAGTGGCCCCCCTTCGCCCCCCCGGCGAAGGGGCACATCGGCGTTCTCCGGGGCAGCCCAACCCGGCCGCCGGGGCGTGATGGACCCGGCCGCTCGGGGAGTGCCGGGCGGGCGCTGGGTAGAGTTTCCCGTCATGGGGTTGTGGAACGGGGAGGAACCCGCGACATCGGGCGGCGCCGAACCCGAGCACGGTGCCGAAGGTCCCGTACGGAGCGCCGGCGGCCCCCCCCCGCTCACACAGGCCGCCCGCGGAGCCCCCAGCGCACCCCCCCCCCCAGCCCCCCCGCGCCCCCGCCAC
>NZ_JBEHZD010000522.1:0-5409 GCF_040240285.1 Streptomyces sp. HSW2009
GTGCGGCGACGCCCGACGCGCGGGCGACCGGCCGCCGCCGGGCCGGCCGTGGGCCGGCGGCCTCCCACTCGGCCCACCCCAGGCTGATCTCGCATCAGCACGTCAGCGACAATGGACCCACGCAGCCCCGTGCCCCGATCCCGGGGACATCCGCCCACCCCGCCCAGGCGTCGTCCGGTCGCCAGGCGTGGCCCGGGGGGAGCGACACAGCGAACGAGGAGAACTCATGTCGGGTAGCAGCCACGGACACACCCCGGCCGCCTGGACCGGCGTCACCATCGCCTTCATCGGCTTCTGCATCTCCGGTGCGTTCACCGTGATGGCCAAGCCGGTGGGCTTCTGGGCTGGGCTCGGTGTGGTCGTGATCGGCGGCATCGTGGGCATGGCGATGTCGGCCGCGGGCCTCGGCAAGCCCAAGCGCAAGCCGCACACCGTGCAGCCCGGCTCGCAGGCGTAACCCGCACCCAGCGCCACGGGGCCCGGGACCACTTCCCGGGCCCGCGGGCCGCATGCCGCCCTGGCTCCGCCCGCGTGGCGAGCCCCGCCCTCTGACGGCTCCCGGGCCCGCGGGCCGCCCGGCTCCCGGCCGCGTGACACCCGCCCCTCCCCGGGGATGGCTCCCGAGCCGCGCCCGGACCGCGTCGAGCCCCGCTCGTACCCGCCCCGCTCTCTCCTGGGCCGCCACCGCTCGTGATGAGGCCCTTGGCCCGTGACGAGGCCCTTGGCCCTCGGCGGTCGCCCCGACGCACGGGCCCGGCCCGTTCGCACGCCGTACGCCGGCCTCGTGCCCGCCCCGGCTCGTCCGCCCGCCCCCGCACGCCGCTTGCTCTGCCGGGCCCCGTTCCTGCGCGGGTCGATGCCCACGCCGCTGGTCCCGCTCCGGCCCGTACCGTCCGCGGCGACGCCCGCCGGCCCACGAACTGCTGCTCCGGCCCCGGGCTGGTCCGCCCGCCCCGCCGCGCCGGCCCTGGCCCCCGCCCACCCGCAGTGTCCTGCCCCCCGTACGGCCCCACCGGCCACGCCCTGAGGCTGCGCCGTGGCCGTCCGTGGCGGAGACTCGGAGGGTGTCCGACCAGCTCAGGGATGCTCGCTGTGGGGTGGGCGGCGCGGTACGTCGTCTTGCCGCTCCGGTCGGGGTGCTCGGGCTGGTCGTGGCCGGATTCGTGGGGGTGGCCGCGGTCGATCCGTACGAGCCGGGGCACTACCCGGCCTGTCCGATGCTCCGGTACACCGGTCTGCTCTGCCCGGGGTGTGGCGGGCTGCGCAGCGCGCACAGCTTCGCGCACGGCGAGTGGGCCGCCGCGCTGGGTGCCAATGCGCTCGCCGTCGTCGGGTACGCGGCCTGCGCCGCGCTGTGGACCTGGTGGTTCCTCCAGTGCGCCGGGCGGGCGCGGCCCCGCGGCCGGTCGCAGCGCCGCCGGGGCGCCCCGTACGCCTGGGCGGCAGTGGGGCTGGTGGTGCTGGTGTTCACCGTCGTCCGCAACCTGCCATGGGGGGTGGCGCTGGCCCCGTGACCCCCTCTGACGTGCGACGGGGCGTGGTGCGACGGTCTCAGCCGGCGACCGGATGCGCGAGCTCGGCCGTGTGGCAGATACCATCGCCATGCCTGGTGATGCGATCGTCCGCCGCACCGGCGCCGACCACCAAGCTCCACCGGAAGGGGGCCGCTCGCGTGAGTGTGCTCGATGAGATCATCGACGGAGTCCGTGCCGACCTCGCCGAACGGCAGGCGCGCGTCAGCCTCGACGAGCTCAAGCAGCGCGCCGCGAAGGCACCACAGGCCAAGGACGGCGTCGCCGCGCTCAAGGGCGACAGCGTCAAGGTGATCTGCGAGGTCAAGCGCTCCAGCCCGTCCAAGGGCGCGCTCGCCGCCATCGCGGACCCGGCCGGACTCGCCGCCGACTACGAGGCCGGCGGTGCCTCGCTGATCAGCGTGCTGACCGAACAGCGCCGCTTCGGCGGCTCGCTCGCCGCCCTGGAGGCCGTCCGCGCCCGGGTGGACATCCCGGTGCTGCGCAAGGACTTCATCGTCACGTCGTACCAGCTCTGGGAGGCCAGGGCCTACGGCGCCGACGTCGTGCTGCTCATCGTCGCCGCGCTCCACCAGGAGGCGCTGGTCTCGCTGATCGAGCGCGCCGAGTCGATCGGCCTGACCCCGCGCGGCGAGGTGCACGACGAGGACGAGGCGGAGCGCGCGGTGGACGCCGGCGCCCGGATCATCGGCGTCAACGCCCGGGACCTGAAGACGCTTGAGGTGGACCGCGGCAACTTCGCCCGGATCGCCCCCGAGATCCCCGCGCACATCGTGAAGGTCGCCGAGTCCGGCGTCCGCGGCCCGCACGACCTGATCGCGTACGCCAACGACGGCGCGGACGCCGTGCTCGTCGGCGAATCGCTGGTCACCGGCCGCGACCCGAAGACCGCCGTCGCCGACCTGGTCGCCGCAGGCGCGCACCCCGCGCTGCGGCACGGCCGGGACTGAGCCGTCGTGTCCGCCGCCCCCGCCGAGCCCGACCGCCGTGCGTTGCCTCCCTGGCACCGCGGCTGCCGGGCGCCCGCGCGGCGGGTGCGGGGGCGCCGGGTGCGCTACCACATCGGAAGCGAACCGGGCCAGGTCAACGGGCGCCGATGGCCCGGGGCGCCCACCGGCCGCTGAGCCGCACCGCGCCCCGCCGCCGCACCCGCCAGCCCGCACGACGCTCCTGAACCGCCAGTCCGACGACTGCCGGACCACAGGTGCGCCGCGCGGACCGGGTGCCCGCGGGCCCGCGCTGAGGCCGGCGCCGGGGCCGTAGTACGTGCGGACGCGATCCGGCGTGCTGCTCCGTGCCGCGTCCAAGCGTCGCCGCGCCGCCCTTCGCCGCGCCCGACGTCTCGCCCGGTACGTCGCCGCGCCGTGTACGAGCTGCCGCGTACGGCCGCCCCATCTCCCCTGACGTTGCGTTGACCTCGCGTCGACGCGTCCGACGTCCGTCGGGCCCCTGGCGTAGCCGGGGCGCCCCACACGTCCGACGCGCCGGCGTTCCCACCACCGTCGCCACCCACCGTGCGCCCCGCGCCCGGCCCGTCCGGCATCCCCCGATGTCGGCGGCGCCGCGGCCCGGTGCGCCGGTGGGGGCGGCGTGCGATCCGCGGGGCTTCGGCCCCGACCGAGGAGTGCACCGGATGACTTCCGAGTTCTTCATCCCCGACCCGCAGGGTCAAGTCCCCACCGCCGACGGGTACTTCGGCGCGTACGGCGGCACCTTCATCCCCGCGGCGCTGGGCGCCGCGGTCGACGAGGTGGCCGCCGAGTACGAGAAGGCCAAGGCCGACCCGGCGTTCGCCGCCGAACTCGGCGAACTGCTCAGCAACTACACCGGGCGGCCCAGCGCGCTGACCGAGGTGCCCAGGTTCGCCGAACACGCCGGCGGGGCGCGGATCTTCCTCAAGCGGGAGGACCTCAACCACACCGGCTCCCACAAGATCAACAACGTGCTCGGGCAGGCGCTGCTCACCCGGCGCATGGGCAAGACCCGGGTGATCGCCGAGACCGGCGCCGGGCAGCACGGCGTGGCCACCGCCACCGCCTGCGCCCTCTTCGGCCTGGAGTGCACCATCTACATGGGCGAGGTGGACACCGAGCGGCAGGCGCTCAACGTCGCCCGGATGCGGATGCTCGGCGCCGACGTCATCGCCGTGAAGTCCGGCAGCCGCACCCTCAAGGACGCCATCAACGAGGCGTTCCGCGACTGGGTCGCCAACGTGGACCGCACGCACTACCTGTTCGGCACCGTCGCGGGGCCGCACCCCTTCCCGGCGCTGGTCCGCGACTTCCACCGGGTGATCGGCGTGGAGGCGCGCCGCCAGCTCCTGGAGCGCGCCGGGCGGCTCCCGGACGCGGCCGTGGCCTGCGTCGGCGGCGGCTCCAACGCCATCGGCCTCTTCCACGCCTTCCTCCCCGACGCCGGGGTGCGGCTGGTCGGCGTGGAGCCGGCCGGGCACGGCATCGACAGTGGCGAGCACGCCGCCACGCTCAGCGTCGGCGACCCGGGCATCCTGCACGGCTCCCGCTCGTACGTGCTCCAGGACGAGGACGGACAGATCACCGAGCCGTACTCGATCTCGGCCGGCCTGGACTACCCGGGCGTCGGCCCCGAGCACGCCTACCTCAAGGACAGCGGGCGCGCCGAGTACCGCTCGGCCACCGACGACGCCGCCATGCAGGCGCTGCGGCTGCTGTCGCAGACCGAGGGCATCATCCCGGCCATCGAGAGCGCCCACGCGCTGGCCGGCGCGCTGGAGCTGGGCCGCGAACTCGGCCCCGAAGGGCTCCTGGTGGTCAACCTCTCCGGGCGCGGCGACAAGGACATGGACACCGCCGCGCGCTACTTCGGGCTGTACGACACCGCGTCCGACGCGGCGCAGGGCCAGGCAATCCAGGCAGATCAGGCGGGCGCGGCCGGCCAGCAGGACGCGACGGAAGCGGGGGCCAAGTGAGCGGCAACATCAGGCTGTTGGACGACGTGCTGGCGCGGGCCAAGGCGGAGGACCGGGCCGCGCTGGTCGGGTACCTGCCGGCCGGCTTCCCCACCGTGGACGGGGGCGTACGCGCCATTTCGGCCATGATCGAGGGCGGCTGCGACATCGTGGAGGTCGGGCTGCCGCACAGCGACCCGGTCCTGGACGGCCCGGTGATCCAGACCGCCGACGACATCGCGCTGCGCGGCGGCGTGAAGATCGTCGACGTGATCCGCACGGTCCGCGAGGTGCACGCGGCCACCGGTGCGCCGGTGCTGTGCATGACGTACTGGAACCCGGTGGACCGGTACGGCGTCGAGCGGTTCGCCGCCGACCTCGCCGCGGCCGGTGGCGCCGGCTGCATCCTGCCCGACCTGCCGGTGCAGGAGTCGGGCCCGTGGCGCCGGGCCGCCGAACGGCACGGCCTGGCGACCGTGTTCGTCGTCGCGCCCAGCAGCCGGGACGAGCGGCTGGCCACCATCACGGCCGCCGGCAGCGGCTTCGTGTACGCCGCTTCGCTGATGGGCGTGACCGGCACCCGCGCTTCGGTCGGCCAGGAGGCGGCGGAGCTGGTGGCGCGCACCAGGACCAGCACCGCCCTACCGGTCTGTGTGGGCCTCGGCGTCTCCAGCGCGGAACAGGCCGCCGAGGTGGCCCAGTTCGCCGACGGGGTGATCGTCGGCTCGGCCTTCGTCAAGGAACTCCTGGCGGCGCCCGACCTGGAGTCCGGCCTCGCCGGGGTGCGCGCGCTCGCGACCGACCTGGCCAAGGGGGTGCGCCAGCGCGGCTGACCCCGCACCGGCAGCACGCCGCAGGAACCGGGGGGCCCCCGCGCGCCGCCCCCGGGGGGGGGGGGGGGGGGGGGGGGGGGGGGGGGGGGGGGGGGGGGCGGGGGGGGGGGGGGTGGGG
>NZ_JBEHZD010000523.1:0-5405 GCF_040240285.1 Streptomyces sp. HSW2009
CCGCCAGGCGGGCCCGTACGACCGGTGGGCGGCCGGTGCCGGTGCCGGTGGAAGATCGACGGCCGGCGTCGTGGGGCCGCCGGGGCGGGGGGGGCGCGGGGCGGGCGGGGCGGCCGGGGGCGCGGCGCGCGGGCCCGGGGGGCGGGGCGCGGCGGCGGGCGCGGGGGGCGGGGGGGCGGGCGCGGTCACTGGTGCCGGTTCCTTCGTACGTACGGGGCGGGGGCGGGTGCGCACACGGGCTCGGGTTCGGGTTGGAGCGCGGCCCGTGGGTCGCGGGGTGCTACCCCTGGAGGTGGGAGTCGATGAGCCGGTCAGCGGCCTCGGGCAATGCGGCGCGGGACCGTTCGACGGAGTGGAACTGGGCGGCGGCGCCCGCCCCTTCCAGCAGGATCTGGAGCGCGTAGGCCAGCCCGTCCGGGTCGCGCACCGGCAACCGGGTGACCAGGGCGGTCAGTCGCCGCAGGTGCTCGGCCTTGAGCTCGTCGACGGCCCGGCGCACCGGGTGGTCCCGGTCGGGGAACTCGATCGCGGTGTTGGCGATGACGCAGCCGCGGTAGCCGGGCGTGCCCATCTCGCCCGCGACGCGGTCGATCACGTGCCGGAGTTGGGCCCGCACGTCGTCCGGACAGGCACGCCCGGCCGCCTCGAAGGAGGCGAGCCCGGCGACCGCCTGCGCCTGCACGTAGGCGACGGCGAGTTCGTCCTTGGAACCGAAGTTGCGGTAGAGGCTCGGCTTGCCGACCCCCGAGGCCGCCGCGATCTCGGCCACGCCGACCGACCGGATGCCATCGCGCGCGAACAGCTCGCACGCCGCCCGCCACACCCGCTCCCCCGCCGGCGCGCGCTTCTCCGTGTCCTCGACCATCCCGCCCCGTCCGTTCGTCCTGTTGCACTACCCGGCCCTGGCACGACGGCGCCGTGGGAGCCGCCGCTGCACCACCGGTCGCCGCATCGACGAGGTCGCCCACGCCGGTGCGTACCGATCGGTACGCGAGCGACTGTACCGATCGGTACGCGGGGCGGTCAACCGGGCGCGGGGCGGCCCGGTGGCGGGAGTTGGGCCGGGGCCGCCACGGGCGGCGACGCGCGGCACAGGAGCGGGCCGGCAACGCCGGAAGGGGCGGGCGGGGCCGGTGCGGGCCGGCGGCTCGGAGGAAACTCGAAGGAAGCCCGAAGGAAGCCCGAAGGAAGCCTGAAGGAAGCCTGAAGGAAGCCTGAAGGAAGCAAGCAAAAGAAAATCCGCCCTGGCGCGCGAGGGGGGATGAAAGCGTACGCGCCAGGGCGGAACTGCCGGAGCCCCGCGAGGGGGGAGCGGGGTCCGGCCATGGGGGGTTGGATCTCGGTGCTGGGTGGTGCGCGTTCGTGGGGGTGTGGGGGTGGTGCTGGTGACATCGATAGGGCGGACAGGGAAAACGAGGCGGTCGGCGCCGGGGGGAGCACCGACCGCCCCGCACGGTCGGGGAGGCCGTGACGTGGCCCACATGCTTCCCGCGGGTTACCTCATTGTCTCGCTTCCGGTATTAAAAGACGTTGTGGTCGTTGAGTTCACGTCCGCTGCCGGGTAGCTGACACAGGCATAGTCCGCCCCGCAGCGGGCCGCACAAGCAAGGGGGGCGTCGATGACCAGAGTCCTGGTCGTGGACGACGATTTCATGGTCGCCAGGCTGCACAGCCGATGCGTCGCAGCCACGGACGGCTTCACCGTGGCCGGCGTCGCCCACAGCGGCGCTGAGGCGCTGCGCGCCGCGGAGTTACTGCGGCCCGATCTCGTACTGCTGGACGTCTACCTGCCGGACATGGACGGCCTGACCGTGCTGCGCGAATTGCGGGCCCGCGATCCGCGGCACCAGGTGGACGCGCTGTTCATCACGGCGGCACGGGACGCGCACACCATCCGCACCGCACTGCGCTCCGGCGCCCTGCACTACCTGATCAAGCCGTTCCACCAGAGCGCGCTCCAGGAACAGTTGCGGCACATCGGCGCGCTGCGCCACCGGCTCAACGGGCTGGACGAGGCGAGCCAGGAGGCCAGCCAGGAGGACGTGGACCAGATCTTCGGCACCCGGCCACCGGGTTCGCGGGAACTGCCGAAGGGGCTCGCGCACCACACGGCCGAGCTGGTGGAACGCGTGCTGCGGCAACACCCGGAGGGGCTCTCGGCCTCCGAGTGCGCAGCGGCCGGCGAACTCTCCCGGGTCAGCGCCCGCCGCTACCTGGAGTACTTCGCGGAGACCGGCCGCGCGGACATCACGCTGCGGTACGGCGGTACGGGGCGGCCCGAGCGGCGCTACCGGTGGCTGGCCTGAGGAACGACTGACGGCCCCCGCCCGCGCGGGGCTGCGCACCCGTGGGCGGTGTGTTCCCTGTGCGGCGGTACGCGCGTACGCGGGCGGGGCCACGGGCAGCCGGGCGGGGGGCCCACTCGGCACGCGCGTACGCGTGCGCGGGGTTATGGGGCGGGGTTGGCTCGTGTGCTCCGGGCCGCGGGGCCGGGCCTGTCCGTGCTGGCCGCCGCCGGGACTGGCGCTCTCCCAACCGATCCGCCGCCAACCCGACCCGGGGCCGGGGCCGGCCCGCCGTCGGGGCCGCGCCCCGTACCGGCCCGCACCGCGCCCCGTCCGAGGCTGCGGTGCGGGTCCGTACGGCGTGCTACGGGTGGCTGTGCGGCCCCGGGCCGCCTCGGCGTCCCCCGGGAGCCCCGCGGAGCCGTGGGGGCGTCAGACGGCCAGCAGCGGGCCGAAGCCGCCGTTGCGGGCCAGCCGCTCCAGGGCGTCCAGGGCGGCCCACGCCTGGGCAGCCGCCTGCGGGTCTTCCTCGGTCAGGCCGCTCTCGGCGAACTCGTCCTCGTCGAGCCTGAGCACCGTGGCGCCGTCGGCCGAGCACCACAGGTCGAGATCGAGGTCGGTCACGGCGAGCGTCGCGCCGTCGACGCCGGCCGGCCGGGTCACGTCGCAGTACCAGCCCTTGAGCGAACCCCGCGCGTCACGCACCTCCTTGATCGCAAACCAGCGGTCGCGCCAGTAGTGCTCGGTGAACACGTCGCCGTGCTCGAAGCGGACGAAGCCGAAGTCGCGGACGCCGGCGCCGGCCCACGGCGCGCGGACCACCACGTGGTTGCCGTCGTCGCCGATCACCCGGGCCGGGTAGCGCACCTTCTCGCGCTCCCGCTTGACCAACCTGACCGTGATGTCGCTGCCCGGAGGCAGCGCCCCCGTCGTGGCCCCTGTCATGTGCCGTCCCCTCACCAGCCAGCCCGCCCGCGCCGGCGCGCCTCTGGTCTCGCCTGATCGTGTGTGGTCTCGTCCGGAGTCACCCGCGCGCGCCCGGAGCGGCCGGCGTCGCGCGGGCGCGCGGGCTGTGTCCCGCGGCGCGCGGGCTGTGCCCCGCGGCGCGCGACGGCCCCGTCAACGCCCGCGCAGCGCATGGGCGTCCACGGCCCGTACGCGCAGGTCCATACGGCCCCGTACGCGCCCGGGCGGGGCCCCGGGGGGCCCCCCCGGGCCCCCCCCCCCCGGCGCGCGTGCGTCCGAGGCCGGCGCCGTTCCCGCAGGCCCGGGGCAGGTTTTCGGCCGGGCGGTGCGGCCGGCGACCGGGTATCACGCCGTGTCGTCTGCCGCTACGCTCATCGGGCGCCGGCCCTAGCTAGGGGGACCCCATGCTGTATGCGGTGAAGTTCACGGAGGAAGCGGCCCGGGTTCGCGATGAGTTGCCCGGTGATCGGCGGGCGCTGCTGGAGCGCGGGCTGTCCGTCCTGGCCCAGGACCCGCAGCCGAAGATCTCGGTGGCGATCTCCGGCGACGAGAGCACCCGCTCGCTCGCCCTGACCCCCAATATCGGCATCGAATACCTGGTCAGCGACGGTCTGCTGCTGGTCCTCGTGGTGCACGTGGTGGACTTCACCCAGGTGCTCGTGGAGGAGTGAGCGGGCGCCGCCGCGCCGCTGCCCGGGGCGCCGGCCCGCCCGGCCGCGCGCACGGTGTGCGATGCGCCGGTGTTCGGCCCATGCGCCCCCAGTGCCCCCGGTCGGGGATACTGGGGGCGTAATCCGTAGGAAGGGCCACACAGTGACTGAGATCGAGATCGGCCGCGGCAAGCGCGGGCGCAGGGCGTACGCGTTCGATGACATCGCCATCGTGCCCAGTCGTCGCACCCGGGACCCGAAGGAGGTCTCGATCGCCTGGCAGATCGACGCCTACCGGTTCGAGCTGCCGTTCCTGGCCGCGCCGATGGACTCGGTCGTCTCCCCGCAGACCGCGATCCGCATCGGTCAGCTCGGCGGCCTCGGCGTCCTCAACCTGGAAGGGCTGTGGACCCGGTACGAGGACCCCGAGCCGCTGCTCGCGGAGATCGCCGAACTGGACGAGCGCACCGCCACCCGCCGGCTCCAGGAGATCTACCAGGCGCCCATCAAGGAAGAGCTGATCGGGCAGCGCATCAAGGAGGTGCGCGACTCCGGTGTGGTGACCGCGGCGGCGCTCTCCCCGCAGCGCACCGCGCAGTTCTCCAAGGCCGTCGTCGACGCGGGCGTGGACATCTTCGTCATCCGCGGCACCACCGTCTCGGCCGCGCACGTCTCCAGCGCCGCCGAGCCGCTCAACCTCAAGCAGTTCATCTACGAACTCGACGTGCCGGTCATCGTCGGCGGCTGCGCCACGTACACCGCGGCCCTGCACCTGATGCGCACCGGCGCGGCGGGCGTGCTCGTCGGCTTCGGCGGCGGCGCCGCGCACACCACCCGCAACGTGCTGGGCATCCAGGTGCCGATGGCGACCGCGGTCGCCGACGTCGCCGCCGCGCGCCGGGACTACATGGACGAGTCCGGCGGCCGGTACGTGCACGTCATCGCCGACGGCGGCGTCGGCTGGTCCGGCGACCTGCCGAAGGCCATCGCCTGCGGCGCCGACGCGGTCATGATCGGCTCCCCGCTGGCCCGCGCCACGGACGCGCCGGGCCGCGGCCACCACTGGGGCATGGAGGCCGTGCACGAGGACGTGCCGCGCGGCAAGCGGATGAACCTCGGCGCGGTCGGCACCACCGAGGAGGTCCTGCTCGGCCCCTCGCACACCCCCGACGGCTCGATGAACTTCTTCGGCGCCCTGCGCCGCTCGATGGCCACCACGGGCTATTCCGAGCTCAAGGAGTTCCAGCGGGTCGAGGTGACGGTCGCCCCGTCGCAGCACGACAACCGGTGACGGGCGGGCGGTAGCGGGCTGACCGCCTGGCACCGGGCCGCTGCCGTGGGCTCGCGCCCGTGCGGGGGCCGGCAGCCCGGGTGTGGGCCCGCCGCTCGCCCCCCCGCGGGTGGCTCCGCCCGCCCCGATCACAGACAGGGGGGGGGGGGGGGGGGGGGGGGGGGGGGGGGGGGGGGGGGGGGGGGGGGGGGGGGGGGGGGGGGGGGGGGGGGG
>NZ_JBEHZD010000524.1:0-5381 GCF_040240285.1 Streptomyces sp. HSW2009
GGGGCGGGCGGCACGGGGGGCTCGGCGGCGCGGACGGCCGGCGGGGCGGCGGGGCCGGGCAGCGGAGCGGCCGGACCAGAGGGTGGGGCGGCAGGGGTGCGCGAGGGGGCCCAGTCGCCGGCCAGGTCGCGGTAGAGGGGGCTGGTGGTGAGGAGTTCGTGGTGGCTGCCGCTCGCCGTGTGCCGGCCGTCCATCACCAGCACCCGGTCGGCCCGGCGGGCGGAGCTGATGCGGTGCGCGATCACGATCAGCGTGCCGCCGGGGCGGTCCGCGAACGCCTGCTCAGCCCGGGCCTCGGCGGCCGGGTCCAGATGGCAGGTGGCCTCGTCGAGCAGGGCCACCGGGGCCGGCGAGAGGTAGGCGCGGGCCAGCGCGACCTGTTGCCGCTCGCCCGCCGAGAGCGCGGCCGGCCGCACCTCGCCGGTCAGCCCGCCGAGCCGGTCCACGAGCGGCCCGAGCCCGATCGCGGCGACGGCCGCCCACAGTTCGGGCGCGGGCACGGGACCGGCCCGTAGATAGCCGAGGTTGTCGGCGACGGTGCCGGTGAACACGTACGCCTCCTGCGGGATCAGCACCCGCGCGGCGGCCCGTTCGGCGGGGCCCTGGCCTGCCACCGGGACACCGCCGAGCGCCACCTCGCCGGCGCGCGGCTCCAACAGCCCGGCGATCAGCCCCGCCAAAGTCGACTTGCCGATACCGCTCGGCCCCACCACCGCCAGCCACCCACCGGCCGGCACATCGAGGTCGAGACCGCGGACGACGGGCTCGGCGTGCGCCCCGTACGCGAAGGTGACCCCCCGCAGTGCGACGGTCCCACGGCCACCTCGGCGTACGGGACCGGCCGCCGACCGACCAGGGGCGGCCTCCGGCCCGGCGCCAGCCGCGCCGTCGTGGCCGACCGGGGACGCCTGTCGCGCGGTCGGCCCCGCAGCCGCCGGAGCCGCTTCGGCGTTCGGGGCCGAGGCTGCTTCGGGGTTCGGATACGGGGCCGCTCGGGAGTCCCGGGCCTGCGCCGCCTCGACGTGCGGAGCCGGGGCAGCTTCGGGGTCCTGAGCCGATGGCCAATCCGGGTCCGGGTCCGGGTCCGGGTCCGTGAGGCGGCGGATGACCACCGCCAGCCGGGAGCCGCTCAGGCCCACGCCCTGGATGAGGGCCTGGAGCGCGGGCAGCAGCGACTGGGTGAGGTAGGTGAGGGCGCCGACCAGGGCGCCCGCCGTGACGCCACGGTCCAGCAGCCAGGGCGTGGCGACCAACAGCAGGACCACCGGGAGCCGCCCGCCGATGCCGAGCGCCGCTTCCCTGACCATCCCCCACCTGGCCAGCGAGCACGCGGCGGCGGCCTCGGCCGCGATCCGCACCTCGGCCTCGGCCGCCACCCTCTCCTCCGCTCCGGCCGCGGTGATGTCCCGCAGTCCGGCGGCGGCCCGGCCGAGTTCCGCCGCGATCGCCTCGTCGGCGACCAGGAAGGTCTCCTGCCGACGGGCCATCGGGCGCAGCGAGGCGAGGAACAGGGCCAACCCCAAAAGCAGCGGCGGCAGTACGACCAGCAGCAGCACCGGGGCCAGCGAGAACAGTCCGACCAGCGCACCGGCCGCGACGAACACGAACGAGCGGGCGACCATGACCAGCCCGGCGAAGGTCTCCCTGGCGATCTCGACCTGGTGGGTGAGGCGCGAGACGGCGGTGCTCTCGCCGGCGCCCGCGCCCCCGCCCACCGCGTCCCGCACCGCACGGTCGACCACTCGCCGCGCGAGCCCGTCCCGCAGCGGTTCCACGAGCGCGGCCACCTCGCGGTAGACCCGCCCGGTCCCGTACGCGCCGACGACGACGGCGAGCGCGGCCAGCGCCAGCCAGCCGAGGCCGGTGCCGCGCTCCCCCGCAAGGAAGCCGTCGTCCAACGCGCGGGCCAGCGCGTATCCGGTGAGGAACGTCTGCCCGGCCTCCAGCACCGACCAGCCCGCCAACCGCCCGAGCACCCGCCACCGCCGCCCCAGGAAGCGCAATCCTGCCGCGTACGGCCGAACGGTGCTGCTGCTCGCGCTGGTGGCGGTGCCGAGGGAATTGCCGGCCCCCGTGCTCGCGCTCCCGCCCGTCCTCGCACGCGTACTGCTGCTGCCGTCGTTCGTGTCGCGGTCGCCTGCCGGTGGCGCGGTGTCCCGGCGGCGGGGCGGCGGGGTGGGGCCCGGGGCCGGTCGCGTGCCGTCAGACATCGGCTGCCCCCTCCGGTCGGGTGTCGGTGCGCGCGCCGGCCCCGGCGGACGCCAGGTCCTGGCCCGGCGAGGCGTCGAAGACGGCGCGGTAGTCGGGGTGTTGCCACAGTTCGTGGTGCGGGGCCAGGGCGCGGAGTGTGCCGTCGGCGAGCCAGGCCACCAGGTCGGCGCGGGCGGCGGTGCTGGCGCGGTGCGCGACGATCAGGCACGTACGGCGGTTTCGCTGCTCCCACAGGGCGGCGCTGACCTGGCGTTCGGTGACCATGTCCAGGCTTGAGGTCGCGTCGTCCAGGATGAGCAGCCGGCCCGGGTGAGCGAACGCCCTGGCCAGGCCCAGGCGTTGGACCTCGCCGCCGGAGAGCGGGGCGCCTGCGCACGGGGTCGCGTACCCGTCCGGCAGCAACCGGATGAAGTCGTCCGCGCGGGCCGCGCGGGCCGCGGCGGCGACCTCGTCCGGTGACGGTGCGGCCGGGCCGAAGGCGATGGTGCCGCCGACGGTGCCGCCGAGCAGCGCCGGCCGCTGGAAGGCGTAGCCGATCGCGTGGCGCAGCACCGCGTGGCGGAGTTCGGGCAGCGGCACGCCGTCCAGCAGGACCTGTCCTTCGTCCGGGTCGGTGAGCCGTCCCGCGACCGCGGCGAGCAGCGACTTGCCCGATCCGGACCGTCCGACGACGGCCACCGTCCGCCCGCCGGGGACGCACAGCGTGACCCCCCGCAGGACCTGCCGGCCGCCGCGCGCGACGCCGACCCCGCGCAGCTCCAACGTGCCGGGCCGGTCCGGTTCCGCGCCGTCGCCCGCGGGCGCGCGGGAGGCGCCGGCGGTACGGGTGAGGGTGCGGGTGCCGTAGTCGGGCGGCGCGGGGGCGAGGACCTGGGCCAGCCGGCGGGCCGCGGCGCGGCTGCGGACCAGTGCGTTGATGCGGCCGACGACCATGCCGATGCCGGTGGCCAGGGCGGCGTAGCGGGAGGCGGCGAGGAGGCTGCCGACGCTGAGGCCGCCCGCGGCGAGGCGGACGCCGGCGACCGCGAGCACCAGGATCTGGAGCAGCGGGAGGACGGCCGCGGCCTGCGCGCTCGCCCGGCCCTGGACCCGCCACATGCGGTGGCCGTGCCGGCCGAGTTCGGGCAGGCCGGCCAGGATGCGGGCGCGTTCGCGCGCGGCGGTGCCGGCGGCGGCCCCCGTGCGGGCCCCGTGCAGCGTCTCCACCAGTCGGCCGGCGCTCTCGCCCTGGCCCTGCTGGTAGCGGGCGACGCTGTCGGAGGTGTCCCGTACGAACGTGCGCAGCAGCACGCCGAGGACCGGCAGGCCGACGAGGAAGGCGAGGGCCAACCACGGGTCGATGAGGACGAGGGCGACGAGTCCGCCGAGGGGGGTGAGGACGGCGGCGAGGGTCGCGGCGAGCGTGGTCGGGGCGGTGCCGGTGTGGACGGCGTTGCCGACGAGCCGGGACACCAGGTCGCCGTGGGCGAGCCCGTCGCGCCGCTCCCCCACGGCGAGTGCGTGGCGCAGCGTGTGGCGCCGTACCCAGGCGGTGGCGCGGGCGTTGGTGGCGCCGGTGAGCAGTCCGCTCAGCGCGTCCAGGACGACCAGCAGCCCGGTGAGGGCCACACAGCCGACGACCCAGCGCCCGGTGGCGGCGCCCCCGTCACCCGCGCCGTCGGCGAGCAGCAGGTCGACCGTGTGCCCGACCGCGGCCGGCAGCGCGAGCCCGGCTCCGGCGGCGAGGGTGCTCACCAGGCCGAGCGCGAGGGACCTGCCCGCGGTGTGCCGAAGTACGTCCCGCAGCAGCCGGTCGGCGATCCGTACGGTCTGCGGGTCGGCCGCGGGTTCGGCGGACGCGGCCGGGGCGGCGTCGGGGGCCGGGGCGGGAGCGGAGGCGCGGGCGGAGCTGGGGGTGGAGGCAGCGGCAGCGGTGGGGGGGGAGGCAGCGGCAGCGGTGGGGCCCAGGGTGGTGGGGTGGTGGTCGGCGGTGGAGGCCATGTGCGGCGGTTCCTTCGCGGGTGGGTGGGACGACGGTCCCGGGCAGGGGCCACTCTGCCCGGGACCGCGTCCTGATCGGCCGTTAGCGAACCGGCCGACCCTCGGTGTTCACCATCCGTGCGCAGCGCCCGCCGTACAGCGGGGCGCGGTGGCTCAGAGGCAGAGGAGCAGGCTGACGTTGCTGTCGCAGAGCAGCAGGCTCGCGGTGCTCTCGTCGCCGCCGTGGCCGGAGAGGACGTCGTCGGACTCCAGCATCTGAAGGTCGAGAAGCGACATGGTGTCTTCCTTTCGTAGGCCCGCCCGAGGGGCGGTGGTGACGGTTGTGCATACGGACCCCCGACGGGGGACCGGCTCTAGGGCCGCCGGAGCGGCGGGAGGAAGGGCAGTGCGGCGGGTTCGGGGCGCAGCGCCGCGCCGAGCGCGAGCAGACACCCCGCTCCCCCAGTGCCGAGGTCCATGGAGAGGCGCATCATCTGGTCGCCGGGGAAGGCGAGTTGCCCGCGGTACGGCATGGCGTACCAGCTCAACTCGGTTATCTGGTCAGCCAGTTGGCGCCCGAAGGGGCGTTGCGCGCGGTCGGTGGGCGGCGCGGCGGGCGGTGGCGCGGCACCGGCTGGACGTTGCGCGCCGGGTGCCGCACCGGACGCCGGGTCGGCGGCCTGTTCGGCGTACGGGCCCGGGGCGCGGGCAGCGTCGGCGGCGGTGCGGCTGAGGTGCACGATCATGCCGGCGCGGCCGTTGAAGAGCCCGGGCTGCGCGTAGTACCGCATCTGTGCCGCGGGCGCGATGGCGTCCCTGGCCTGCCGTAGCCGCTCGACGTCGCGGTGCGCCAGGAAGCTGTCGAGCACCATGCCGATGCCCACGCTGCCCGCGCCCAGGTAGGGCATGGTGCGGATGCGTTCGTCGACGACCAGGGTGCCGTGCCGGTCGGTCACGCACCGGTCCAGGTCCCGACAGAGTGCGCGCTCCGCGAGGTCCAACAGGGCCGGGTCGCCGTGGTGTTCGTACAGCCGCAGGAAGAGCAGGGCCGGGCCCGATGCGCCGTAGAGCAGCCCGGCGCGCCCCCGGGGCCGGCCGGCCGCGCCCCCCCGGCCGCCCCGGCCCCGGGGGGGCGGGGGGGGGGGGGGGGGGGGGGGGGGGGGGGGGGCGGGGGGGGGGGGGGGGGGGGGGGGGGGGGGGGGGGGGGGGGG
>NZ_JBEHZD010000525.1:0-5376 GCF_040240285.1 Streptomyces sp. HSW2009
CCCCCCCCCCCCCACCATTTTTTACACCCCCCCCCCCCCCAACCCCCCACCGGCGCCCGTCGGGGGGCCTCGCAGTTGTGTAAACCACCCGGGGCGCGGGCGCGCGGCCGGGGCCGCGGCCTTCCTGGTGAGCGGCGCGCGCACCGTACGCCAACTCGTCCACCTCACCACGGCCGCCCTGGTGGCCACCGCGTTCGCCATCCCGGCCACCTCGGGCCGGGCCGCGCTCGCCCTGCCGGTGTTCCTGGCCCTGGCCAGGGCGCTGGCCGACCGGGCGCGGCTGGTGGTAGCGCTCGCACTGCTGTTCCCCACGGTGATCCTGCTCTCCGCCGTGGCGACGCTGATCGGCGCGGGGGCACACCTCATCACCGTCTCGGTGCTGTGGGAGACCACCGGCGAGGAGATCGGGTTCGCGCGCTGGCTGCTGTTCGGGCTGCCGCTGGCGATCGCCTCCTCACACCTGGCGGCGGAGACGGTGTTGCTGACGACGACCCGGCGCGCCGACCGTACGGGGCCGGTACGCATCACGGCCGAGCAGCTCCAGGCGCACACCGAGCAGCCGGTGACCGGCCCGCTGACACCCGCCGAGGCGCGCTGCGCGCTGCTGCTCGGCACCGTCGTCGTGCTCTGGTGCAGCGAACCGGTGCACCACGTGCCGCCCGCCGTCGTCGCGCTAATCGGCGCGATGGTGGCGGCGTCCCCGGCGCTCGGCACGGTACGGCTGAAGGACGCGCTGGGCACCGTGCCCTGGTCGTTGCTGCTGTTCATGGCGGCCACCCTGGCCATGGGCGGTGCCCTCGCCGCCTCGGGCGCGGCCCGCTGGCTGGTCTCGGGCCTGCCGACGGACGGCGTGCCCCGCTGGCTGTTCCTGACCGTGGTGATCGCCCTGAGCACCGCGGCCCACCTGGTGCTCCAGTCCCGTTCGGCCCGCTCCAGCGTGCTGGTGCCGCTGGTGGTGGCCGCCGCCGGCACGGCCGGGGTCGATCCCGTGGTGGCGGCCCTCGCCTCCACCGCAGCCGCCGGGTTCTGCCACACGCTGCCCGCGTCGGCCAAGCCGGTCGCGCTCTTCGCCGACCTGCCGGACACCCCCACCTACACCCCGCGTGACCTGCTGCGGCTCTCCCTGGTCCTGGCGCCGCTAACGGCCGCCCTGGTCCTCGTCTTCGCCCTCGCCGTCTGGCCCCTGCTCGGCGCCTGACACCGCGCCACGCGCCCCGGGCCGGCCCCGCCCGCGTACTCCCGTCCCCCTGCCCGCGCCCCGAAACGACCCCGCGCGACCGCGACGCACGCACCGCCCCCCGCGACCACGCCCCGTACGCCCGTACAGCCCACAACCCCCGTACGACCCACGAACCCCAACCCACAACCCCCAAACCCCAACCCACCGGAGCACCATGAACACCCACCCGCCCCGTCCCCTCCGCATCGCCGTCGCCCCCAGCGGCTTCAAGGGGTCGCTCTCCGCACGGGAGGCGGCCGAGGCCATCGCCGAGGGGCTGCGCCGCGTCGCGCCCGATGCCGAGACCGACCTGATCCCGCTGGTGGACGGCGGCGAGGGCACCGCCGAGGCGCTGGCCGCCGCCACCGGTGGCGCCCTGCACGCCGTACGCGCGACCGGCCCCACCGGCGACCCGATCGCCAGCCACTTCGCCCTGCTCGGCACCGCGGCACCGGGCGGCCCGCTGGCCGCGGCTGGCTCTGCCGGCCCCGCCGGCGCGGAACGCACCGCCGTGGTCGAGATGGCCGCCGTGGCCGGGCTGTCCCTGGTACCGCCGCACCGGCGCGACCCGGGCGCCACCACCACCCGCGGCGTGGGCGAACTCGTCCGCGCCGCCCTGGACTGCGGCGCCCGGCGCATCCTGGTGGGCTGCGGCGACTCGGGCACCTCCGACGGCGGCGCGGGCGCGCTCCAGGCGCTTGGCGCCCGGCTGCTCGACGCGGCAGGACGCGAACTGCCGCCCGGCGGCCGGGCCCTGACCCGACTGGCCCGCATCGACCCGAGCGGCCTGGATGCGCGCCTGGCCGACACCACGCTCCTGGTCGCCTGCAACCCGTTCAACGTGCTGTGCGGACCGCGCGGCGTGGCCCGCGTCTTCGGCCCGCAGAAGGGCGCGACCCCGGAACAGGTGGAGGAGTTGGCCGCGGCCCTGGACCGCTGGGTGACCGTCCTCGCGCGCGATGTGCTCACCGGGCCGGCCGCCCCGCCCGATCTGCGGTACGGCCCCGGAACCGGTGCCTCCGGCGGTCTCGGGGCGGGACTCGCCGCGCTCGGTGGGCAGTTGCTGCCGCGGTTCGACGTGCTGCGCGACGGGCGCGGGCGGGACGCCCGGCTGGCCCGCGCCGATCTGGTGGTCACCGCCGAGGGCGCGCTCGACGGTCAGACCACCCGCGGCAAGGTGCCGGCCGAGGTCGCCCGTCGGGCCAAGGCGCACGGCCGGCCGGTCCTGGCGCTCGCCGGCACCATCGGCGCCGGCGCCCACGCGGTCCGCGGCGCCGGGGTCGACGCGTACCGCGGCATCCTGCCCGCCCCGGTGGCGCTCGCCGAGGCGCTGGACCGGGGCCGCGAGTTCCTCACCGACGCGACGGAAGAAGCCCTGCGCATGATCCTCATCGGCACCCGCATCGACACCGGCGCCGGCCACCACACCAGCGGCCACCTGGGCCCCCACCCCGGCGCCCGGAGCAGCCCCCACGCCAGCACCCACACCAGTGCGGCGCGCTGTCCCGCGCCCACCGAGGAACCCCCGGCCGTACGGGCCGTACACGGCTGACCGCCGGCGGGGCCGGGGCCGGGGCGCGCGGGCCCGCCCCCCCCCCCCCCCCCCCCCCCCCCCCCCCCCCCCCCCCCCCCCGCCCCGCCCCCGCCACCCCGCCGTCCGGGGGGGGGGGCCCGGGGCCCCGGGGGGGGGGGGGGGCGGGGCCGCGCGCCCCGGCAACCCTCGCCACCCACCCGGCCGAAGCGACCAACCCACCGCTCGGCCGGCCCGATCAACCGTCCCACCCACCCCGGGGCCAGCCGAATCGACCGACTCACCACTCACCACTCACCAGAGCGAGCCGCCCCGCCCCGGCTCAGGCTCAGTGCGCCTGCGCCGCCACCCCGCGGTCCGGCACGCAACGGCCGTTCTCCGTGCGGTAGTTCCACTGCGCGCCCTGCTGCACCAGCTCGCGCACGGCCCGTACGAACCGCTCCACGTGCTCGTCCGGGGTGCCGGCGCCGAAGCTGACCCGGATCGCGTTGAGCGAGCGCTCGCCCGGCGCGCCCTCGGGGGCACCGCACTCGCCCGGCTCGTTCGGCTCGCTGTCGAGCAGGGTCCGCACCAGCGGGTGGGCGCAGAACAGGCCGTCCCGCACGCCGATCCCGTACTCGGCGGAGAGCGCGGCGGCGAAGTGCGAGCTGTTCCAGCCGTCCACGACGAAGGAGATGACGCCGACCCGCGGCGCGTCGTCACCGAACAGCGACAGCACCCGCACCTTCGGGACCTCCGCGAGCCCGGCCCGTACGGTGGCGATCAGCCGCTGCTCACGGGCGACCAGCGCGTCGAAGCCCGCCTCGGTCAGCGCCCGGCAGGCCGAGGCGATGGCGTACACGCCGATCACATTGGGCGAACCGGCCTCGTGCCGGGCCGCGCTGGTGTGCCACTCCACCGCCACCTCGCCGTCCGCGCCGCGCGCCACGGTGCGGCTCGCGCCGCCGCCGGCGAGGTACGGCTCGGCCTCGCGCAGCCAGTCCGTGCGCCCGGCGAGCACCCCGGAGCCGAACGGCGCGTACAGCTTGTGGCCGGAGAAGGCGATCCAGTCCACGTCCAACTCGGCCACGTCCACCGGGTGGTGCGGGGCGAGCTGCGCCGCGTCCAGCACGATCCGGGCGCCGTGCGCGTGCGCCGCGTCCGCCAACTCACGCACCGGCCACAGCTCACCGGTCACGTTCGACGCACCGGTCACGCAGACCAGCGCCGGCCCGCCGTCCCGCTCGCGGTCGGCGAGCGCCCGCTCCAGGGTCCGTACGGCCGCGTCCGGCGTGCGCGGCGCGTCCAGGTAGGTCACCCGCACGCCCTCGCGCTGTTGCCAGGGCAGCAGCGCCGCGTGGTGCTCGGTCTCGAACACGAAGACCTGGGTACCTGCGGGCAGTACGGCGGCGAGCAGGTTGAGCGAGTCGGTGGTGGAGCGGGTGAAGACGACCTCGTCGTCGGGGCGGCACCCGAGGAAGCGGGCCACATCCGCCCGACTGGTCTCGAACAGGTCGGTGGAGAGCTGCGAGAGGTAGCCGGCGCCGCGGTGCACGCTGCCGTAGTACGGGGCGTACGCGGCCACGTCCTCCCAGACCCGGCGCAGGGCGGGGGCGCTGGCCGCGTAGTCGAGCGCGGCGTAGCCGACCTCGCCGCCGGTGACCAGCGGCACCCGCACGTCGGTGCCGAGCACGGGCAGCGGCGCACCGTCGGTCACCGCCGCGGTGCAGGCGCAGGCGTCCTGCGACGCG
Organism: Streptomyces sp. HSW2009; assembly: GCF_040240285.1. Classification (NCBI taxonomy): domain Bacteria; kingdom Bacillati; phylum Actinomycetota; class Actinomycetes; order Kitasatosporales; family Streptomycetaceae; genus Streptomyces; species Streptomyces sp. HSW2009. The sequence continues at coordinate 4,481 of NZ_JBEHZD010000525.1, forward strand.
CAGCAGGCGTCGGCGTCAGCGGGGGCAGCGGCGGCGACGGTGGACGGGGCGGCGGCGAAGGGGCGCGTGGACATGGCGAGATCTCCCGGCAGGGCAGGGCTTCACACGGCGGAAGCGGCGTGGCGTGGGTGACACCGACGACCAGTGGGCGCGACGACGTGCCGGGCACGACGGTCGATCGGTGGGAACGGCCCGGGACGCCTTCGTGCACACGCACGGGTCACCAGGCCGGAAAGGTCCGGACATCCGGATGGGGAAAAACGGGGCCTTGACCGGCCCTAGCGCATTCGCTGATTCACTGAGCATCTCCCTCGACCACCAGGACCCCTGGTCTTCTCACTCGGATCGTCGGATCGAGTGCGAGGGGTCCGCGCTTGCCGTAAGCCTCGCTGCCTACGGCCTGGTCATCACCCGGGGCACCCCGCCACGGACGGAGGGTTGCCGGACAGCGGGCCGGGGCCTATGTCGCTGTCACTCGTGACCTGGGAAGCATCATGCCACACCACACGACGAGCGCAACCACCCCCCTTGCCCCAACAACCTCACACCACCACCTCCGCACACCCGTCTGCACCCCACTACGCCCCCGCCTACGGCAGCTCCGTACGGCAAGCTCCGTCCGAAGGCCCAGCAAGCCGCGAGGGCGCGCCCCGTACGGGAACGCGCCCTCGTGTCACGGTCGGCGCACCGCCAGCCCGGCCACCTGCCCGGCCGTCGCAGCCACCGACCCGGTCGGCTACTCCTGAGTGGCGGCCACCCAGCGCTCCAGCGTCCGCTGCGCCGCCCCCGAGTCGATGGACTCCGCGGCCCGGGGCCCCCCCCCCCCCCCCCCCCGCGGGCCCGGGCGCCCCCCCCCCCCCCCCCCCCCCCCCCCCCCCCCCCCCCCCCCCCCCCCC
>NZ_JBEHZD010000526.1:0-5374 GCF_040240285.1 Streptomyces sp. HSW2009
GGGGGGGGGGGGGGGGGGGGGGGGGGGGGGGGGGGGGGGGGGGGGGGGGGGCGGGGGGCGGGGGGGGGGGGGGGGGGCGGCCCCCGCCCCCAGGGGCACGGGCCACGCGAGCCCAACACTCCCGCCGCTGGGGCCGTGCCGGACCAACCTCCACGAGTGGGTGCCATCCGAGCCGCGCCACACACCCGCGCGCGGAGCGCCCCACCCCACCTCCACACCGCCCCGTGCGCTACCCCTCCCCCCACCCCCGGCACTCCTCCTTCCGCTCGATGACGAACGCCGGGGTCGCCCCCACCGCGGCCCCCAGCCCTGCCGTGAGTGCCGCGTCCGCCTCGCACGCCTGCTCGGCCGTTGCCCAGCGTCGCCGGTGCGCGCAGTCGCGCTCGTGTGCGCACAGGCATTCCGGCACGTCGATCACGTCCGCGTCCGTGCACCAGCCGCCGTCCAGCAACAGGATGACCTCCGCCGGCGCGTCCCCGTCCGCCGGGTATTCGTCCACCGCCAGCACCCGTCGGGCCTTCGGCGACGTCAGCCCCAGCGCGCCCGCCACCCGCGCCGCGGCCTCCACCAACTGCTCACCGGGCCGGACGACCACGCCCGGCGGCTCCCACACCGTGTGATCACGGGCCAGTTGTACTTGCAGGACGTCCGGCCACCCGTGGGTCACGTCCATCGGATCGTCCGGTACCTGCGGCTTCCACACCAACAGCACCACCCGTAACCGCTGCGCCCCGCTCATGCCCCGCCCTCCAGTCCCGCGTTCTCCCACACCTCGGCCAGGTCAAGCCCGCATTCCTCCGGCGACTTCCCGTTCGCGGTCATTACCCCGACCTCCGCGCCCCCGTCCGACCACAGGTATCCGCCCGTTCCCGCCAGGTCGTCCACGGCACGTTGTACGTGCCGCGCGTTGGGCCGGATCTCGTTCCGCAGCGCGGCGTCCATGTCGAACAGTGAGTTCTCGTAGGCGAGTTGGAACTCACGATCCGATACGGGCCGCCATGCGGCGGTCTCCCCCGGCCGCACCTCCTCGGCGAGGAAGAATCGCAGTACGACTCCGGCAACGGTGTGGATCTCGTGCTCGCCGGTCAGTACGTAGTGCAGGGCGCGGGTGTATCCCGCGGGAAATCCGCTCTCCCCGTCCACGCCGGCCGGCGGCGGTACGTCACCGGGGCGGACCTCGGACACGTCACTCATCGGGGCACCTCCATGCGGGCGCGACGGTTCGCGGGCCGACAGGAATCGGTGGTTCAGCGGAATGGTGACGATGAGCCCTGCTGGGCTTTGCGTGCTCTCGGATCATGAGCAGTGTTCATTCCTCACAACGGATATCAACAACGCGACCGCGACGCAGCGGAATTGACACGAATGGCCATACGACGCCAACGCCGAACACGGTCACGTACGGCGACCAACCCCCTACAGAATTGCCTCATGCGCACTACGCTCACAACCAGCACCCCGGGACCTGCCACCCGGAGGTCACACCACGCACGAGGAGGTCACGTGGGATGAAGCTGCACGAGACGGCCGTGTCGGGTCAGAGCACAACGGCCTGCACCCTCCCCGGACGACACCTCAGACGCCTACGCGAGCGGGCCGGGCTCTCCCTCCGCGCCCTCGCAGCAGAACTGCACTACCCCCACTCGTACATCGGACGGGTCGAGCGTCACGAGCAATTGCCGTCCGAAGCGCTGGCCGACGCTCTGGACGATTACTTCTCGACATGCGGACTCTTCGCCGACGCGCTGGCCGCAGCTCAGGAATGGTTGGCGACCAAGCACAACTACAACTGCCGGCCTCTCGAAGCCAAATGCGTGCGGCTTCAGGTGTTCACCAGCAGTCTGGTGCCTTCGCTCTTACAGGTCGAGGATTACGCGAGAGCGCATTTCTCCCTGGGGCTCCAGCAGAAAGAACTGCCAGACCTGGACGCGCGCGTAGCGTCTCGGCTGACCAGACAACGGCTGCTCGACAGCCCCGACCCGCCGCAGTACTGGGCAGTCATGGATGAATCAGCTCTTCGACACCTGGCCTCCGATCAACACATCATGGCTCGACAGCTCAAGCACCTGCTCATTGCCGCCGAACAGCCTCACATCAACCTGCAAGTCCTGCCATTCACCGAGCCGTTCCACCCACTCATGGGCGGCAGCCTCACTCTGCTCACCATGGAGAACGGCGCTACAACCGCCCTCATCGAGAGCTACCGCACCAGCGACGCCGTTGACACCCCGAGACTCGTCGTTGACCTCATGCACCAATTCGATGTGGTGCGCGCGCAAGCCCTGACCCCCTCAGCCTCTCTCGACCTCATCCGCCACTACGCGGCAGAAGGACGGGCCCCCGACCCTCCGGCATGACCCCCAGCACCAACCAGCCCGCCGCCACGGCCGTGATCGCAAGGCACCCACCCTCAGGCGCGCCCCGGGACGGGGTCGCACCACAACGCCCCCCGCGCGGCTGATCAGATCGGCCGGGCAGGGGGCGCGCGGGACAGCAAGGCTAAAAGGGGTAAGTCCACGCTCACTTCTGCGCGATGAGGCCCGGCGCGGCCGAGGTCACCAGGCGGTCAGCGGTGGGGGTCTGCGTCCAGCGCGGCTTGGGCACCGTGCAGCCGGACTGGTTGAGGTCGAGCACGTTGCCGGGGCCGAAGCAGCGGGTGAGCTGGTACGTCTGCTGGGCGTAGCCGATGCCGCGGCGGACCGTGACCTGGCCGTTCTGGTCGACCTCGCACGGGTTGTTCATCGTGCAGCGCTGGCCCGACTCGTTGATCGTGTTGTTGACCGCGACCACCTTGCCGCTGTTGGCGTCGATCACCGGGGAGCCCGACGTGCCGCCGATGACGTTGCACGGCGAGGTGTAGCGGACCGAGTCCTTCCAGGTCCAGTTGCCCTCGCGGAGCTGGTTGACGAAGCCGTTGACGTTGCAGGTGTAGGTCCGCTTCCAGTAGCCGGAGACGACCTTGATGGTGGCGCCGGAGGCGGGCCGCTCGGCGGACAGTTCCAGGGCGTTGACGTTGTAGCGCTGCTTGATCTGCGCGTAGGTGGCGTTGACCTGGTAGATCGCGGCGTCCGTGTCGGTCATCGTGCCGTAGAGGAGCTTGCTGGCGCGCACCGTGCCTGCCGTGCCCGCGCTGGCGTTCAGCAGCGTGAAGCTGCGGCTGGAGGGCTGGTTCACCAGCACCTGCCCGGCGCCCGGCATGCCGCCTTCCAGGCAGTGGCCGTTGGTGAGGACGAGAGCCGGGTCCTGGTCGGTGGAGCTGGGCAACTTGACGACGGAGCCTGAGCAGTTGCTGAGTGCCACCGTGCCCTCGTACGTCACGGCGTTGAGCTTGGGGGTCGCCGCAGCGGCGGCCGTGCTGCCTGCCCGGGCCTGGGCGGTGTCCGCGTCCTGCGCGACGGCGGACGAGGCGCCGATGCCGGCGACCAGCGAGCCACTCAGGGCCAGGGCCGACAGCGCACCTATGACGGTTCGGTTCATGTGGGGGATTCCTTCCCTCAGGAAGTGCCGCGAATTTGTCATGCGCATTCTGAACGCGTCAACTCCACCGGGCAATCACGTGACCGCAATCTCGAAAAAATGGCGGGTTCACACCAGCTCCACATGTTGACCGGGGCATGCCAGAACCGAAGACTGTCCCCGGCGCCCCACGCCGTACGGCGCTCCGTACGCCGCACCGGGCCCCGCGTCCGCTCGTACCCCCGCGGGCGCGGCACGCCGCACGTCGCACTACTGGACACACCCCACCCAGGAGACCCCCATGCGACTACGAACCAGGGGCCGGCGGACCACCGTCATCGCCGCCCTGCTCACCCTCGCCCTCTCCGTGCCGCTGGCGGCCAACGCCGACGACACGGGCTCCGGGTCGCACGAGGCCACCCCCACCACCCAGCGCGCCCAGGCCGCCGACACCACGCGGCAGTACGAGGTCACCGGGCCCGACACCATCGCCGAGCGCACCGAGGTGGCCGCCACCGGCGTGGTCATCGACGCGGTGCGCAAGGGTTCCATCACCATTACCGCGGACCCGGCCGGACTGCGGCAGGTGCGTCAACTCGGTTACGAGGTCAAGGAGTTGGCCGGGCCGCCGGTGCGCTCCGGCGGCAAGGAGGCGACGCCGCGCGACTTCCCGCCCGCCGACTCGCGCTACCACAACTACGCCGAGGCGACGGCCGAGATCAACGACCGAGTCGCCAAGAACCCGAACATCATGAGCAAGCGCGTCATCGGCAAGTCCTACCAGGGCCGGGACATCGTCGCGATCAAGATCAGCGACAACGTCGGCACCGACGAGGCGGAGCCCGAGGTGCTGTTCACGGCGCACCAGCACGCCCGCGAGCACCTGACCGTGGAGATGGCGCTGTACCTGCTCCGCGAGTTCGGCGACAAGTACGGCAGCGACGCGCGGCTCAAGAAGCTGATCGACAGCCGCGAGATCTGGATCGTGCCGGACGTCAACCCGGACGGCGGCGAGTACGACATCGCCACCGGCTCGTACCGCAGTTGGCGCAAGAACCGGCAGCCGAACGCCGGCGCCACCGGTACGGACCTGAACCGGAACTGGAACCACAAGTGGGGCTGCTGCGGCGGCTCGTCCGGCAGCCCGACCTCGGACACCTACCGCGGCCCGCAGCCCGAGTCCGGGCCCGAGGTGAAGGTGGTCGCCGACTTCGTGCGCAGCCGGATCGTCGGCGGCAAGCAGCAGATCAAGACGAACATCGACTTCCACACCTACAGCCAGCTCATCCTGTGGCCGTACGGCTACACCACCGCGGACACCGCGGCCGGCCTCACCCAGGACGACCGGGACGCGTTCGCCACCATCGGCCGCAAGATGGCAGCCACCAACGGGTACACCCCCGAGCAGTCCAGCGACCTCTACGTCAACGACGGGGCGATCGGCGACTGGCTCTGGGGCAACCAGAAGATCTTCAGCTACACCTTCGAGATGTACCCGGGCCCGGGCGGCGGTGGCGGCGGCTTCTACCCGCCCGACGAGGTCATCGAGCGGGAGACCAGCCGCAACCGCGAGGCGGTGCTGATCCTGCTGGAGAACTCCGACTGCATGTACCGCTCGATCGGCAAGGAGCAGCAGTACTGCTCGGCTGGCTGACGGACGGGGCGGCCGACGGGTCGGCTGGTCGACAGGCACGGCTGGTCGACGGGCTCGGCTGACTGACCGCCGCCCGGCCCGGCGGGCGGCCCGCCGGCTCGTCGGCCCGCCGCCCGCACCACACCGCACCGGACGGCGGCCGGCCCCGGCATTCGGCAGTGTGCCGAATGCCGGGGCCGGTCGCGCCGGTGCGTACCCGGCTAGATCACCAGGCTGAGCAGGGCGGCCATCACGAAGCCGACGACCGAGAGCACCGATTCGAGC
>NZ_JBEHZD010000527.1:0-5355 GCF_040240285.1 Streptomyces sp. HSW2009
GGAAGCACCGCCCATCCGGCCGTCCGCGCCCCCGGCACCGCCCTCGCGCACCCGGTAGCCCCGGTCGTCCTCGCCCCCCCCCCCGCGCGCCCCGCCCCCCCCCCGGCGGCCGGGCGGGGGTGGCCGCGGCCTGGGCGGCCACCAGTTCGGCGATGCCGGCCGGGGCGATCGGGCGGCTGTCCCCGCCGGGGGCCGCGAGCAGCCGGCGCCGTTCGGCGGCGCCGATGAGGTCCACCGTGGCGACTGGCGCGTCGGGGTCGGCGGTGACCGCGTCGAGCAGCCGCAGCAGCGCGGCCACGATCCGCTGCACGTCCGCGGCGGCGAACAGGTCGGCCGCGTACTCGACCTGCCCGTGTGCGGTGCCGGCGGCCGGGTCCTCGGAGAGGGTGAACTGGAGGTCGAACTTGGCCGTGCCGGTCGACACCAGCTCGGGACGCCCGAACTGGCCGGGGAACCCCTCGCCGGCCCCGCCCGCCGTGGCGTCGGCGGCGGCGAACTCCTCGCGCACCGCGAGCAGCACCTGGAAGAGCGGGCTCAGCCCGTGCCCGCGGGCCGGGTTGAGCTCTTCCACGACCCGCTCGAAGGGCAGTTCCTGGTGCGCCATGGCCGCCAGGTCCACCTCCCTGACCTGGGCGAGCAGGGCACGGAAGGTGGGGGCGCCGGACAGGTCGGCGCGGAGTACGAGGGTGTTGATGAAGAAGCCGACCAGATCGGTCAGGGCGGCGTCGGTGCGGCCTGCGACCGGAACGCCGATGGTGATGTCGTCGCCGGCACCGAGCCGGGAGAGCGTTGCGGCCAGCGCGGCGTGCACCACCATGAAGGTGCTGCACCTGGCCTCCAGCGCGAGCCCCCGCACCCGCGCGAAGACGTCACCGCCCACGGCGAAGTGCAGCACCTCGCCCCGGCCGCTCGGCGGCTGGGCGAGCGGCTTGGCCCAGGGCAGGGCGAGCCGTTCGGGCACGCCGGCCAACTGGGCGCGCCAGTGGGCGAGTGCGGCGGCCTCCCGTTCGGCCGCGCCGGCCCGCTGCCACAGCGTGTAGTCGACGTAGCTGACCGGCAGCGGGGCCAGCGCCGGCGCCGCGCCCGCCAGCCGGGCCCGGTAGGCGGCGGCCAGGTCGCGCAGCAGCGGTGGCAGGGACCATTCGTCGCCGGCGATGTGGTGCAGGACGAGCAGCAGCGTGTGCCGGTCGGGGGCGAGCGTGAACAGGTGGGCGCGCAGCGGCACTCCCCGCTCGATGGCGAAGGGCCGGCGCGCCGCAGCGGCTATCGCCGCGTCCACCGCGTCGTCGTCCACCGCGTGTGTGGTGAGTTCCACCGTGGCCCGGGCGGCGGGCAACACCTGCTGGACCGGTTCGCCGTCGCCGTCCGCGGGGACGGGGTAGAGCGTGCGCAGCACCTCGTGCCGGTCGAGCAGGTCGTGCAGGGCGACGCGCAGCGCCTGTTGGTCGACGGGCCCCGCCAGGTGCAGGGCGAGGGGCACGTTGTAGGTGGGGGTCGCGCCGTCCGCCTGGTAGAGGAACCACAGCCGGCGCTGGCCGGGCGAGAGCGGCAGCCGGGCCGGGCGCGGCTGCCGGGTCAGCGGCGCCCGCCGGGTGCGGGCCCGCTCCATCTCGCGGGCGAACGCGGCCACCGTGGGGTGGTCGAACAGGGCCCGTACCGGCAGTTCCACGCCGGTCGCGGTGCGCAGCGCGGCCACCACCCGGGCGGCGGTGAGCGAGTGGCCGCCGGCGGCGAAGAAGTCGTCGTCGGCCCCCACTTCGGGCACCCGCAGCGCCTGTGCGAACAGCGTGGCCAACAGCCGCTCGGCCGCACTGACCGGCGCCCTGCCACCGCGTGCACCCCGCCGCCCGGGCGCCGGCAGCGCGGCCCGGTCCAGCTTCCCGTTGGGCGTGCGGGGCAGCGCGGCCAGCACCACGAGGGCCTCCGGCACGGCGTACTCGGGCAGCGTGTCGGCGAGGTGGGCGCGGAGCAGGGTGGCGGTGTCTGGTGCGGTGTCGGGCGCGGCGTGCGGGGCCTGTTCGCGGGCGGTTGCTTGGTCGGTCGTGACGCTGGCCGTGGGGCCGGCGGCCGGGCCGGTCGTGAGGTCGGTCGCGGGACCGGCCGCGGAGTCGGTCGGCTGCCCGTCCGGGGCCAGTACGCAGTACGCCACCAGCGCCAGCGCTCCCGGCCCGTCCTCCGCCGGGTCCCCTGCCGCCGCCTCCCAGGACCTGGCCACCACGGCGGCCTCGCGCACCCGCGGGTGCGTGAGCAGGACCGCTTCGACCTCGCCCGGTTCGATGCGGTGGCCGCGGACCTTGAGCTGCTGGTCCACGCGCCCGCGCAGGTCAACCGTGCCGTCGGCGTTCCAGCGGGCCAGGTCGCCGGTGCGGTACATGCGGGTTCCCGCAGCCCCGAAGGGGTCGGCGACGAAGCGTTCGGCGCTCAGCCCGGGCCGGCCCAGATAGCCGAGCGCGACGCCGGCGCCGGCGATGTACAACTCCCCCACCGCGCCCGGCGGCACCGGGTGGAGCGCCGCGTCGAGCACGTACAGCCTGGTGTTCCACAGCGGCTGGCCGACGTGCGGTGCGCCGATCGCGGCGGACTCGATGCAGGGCGTGGCGCTCACGGTGCCGGCCGTGGACCAGATGGTGGTCTCGGTCGGCCCGTACAGGTTGACCACCCCGGCACCGAGCCCGGCCAGCCGGTCGGCGAGGTCGGGGGCCAGCGGTTCGCCGCCGGTGAGCACCTTGATGCCGGTCAGCGCCTCGGGCACGGCGTCCGTGAGCACCCGCCACAGCGAGGGCGTGGCCTGCATGACGGTGGGCCCCGCCGCAGCGATCAGGTCGCGCAGCAGGAACGGGTCGCGCACCTGCTCGGCGCTGGCCAGCAGCACCGTGCCACCGGCCAGCAGCGGGGTGAACAGCTCCAGGGCGGCGATGTCGAAGGAGACGGTGGTGACGGCGAGCAGCCGGTCGTCGGCGGTGAGGCCGAGTTCGTGCCGCGCGGTGGCGAGCAGGTTGGCCAGCGCCCGACGCGGCACGGCCACGCCCTTGGGTCGGCCGGTGGAACCCGAGGTGTAGATGACGTACGCGGTCTGCTCGCCGTGCGCGGCCGGGGTGTGCGGGGCGGTATCTGCCGTCGTGCCCGGGGCGCCCGTCGCATCCGTGTCCGCGACGCCCGACGCCACGTCCACCGCGCCTGACCTCGCGTCAGGCACACCCACCGGATCGGGGATGCCCGCCATCTCGGGGTCACCCGCCACAGCCTCGTCCACCCCGTCCACCCCGTCCACCACCCCCACCGCGTACGCGTCCCCTGGCGCGAGGACCGGCCACGGTCCGGCGGCCACCGCCGCGGCGCACTCGGGGGTGGTCGCCGCGGCGTCGGTCAGTACCGCGATCGGCGCCGCGTCGCGCAGCATGTGGCCGATGCGCTCGCCCGGGTACGTGGGGTCGACGGGTACGTAACCCGCGCCGCTGCGCGCCACCGCGAGCAGCGCCACCAGCAGGGCGGCGGGGCGCGGCAGGGCAACGGCGACCAGCCGCCCTGCGCCCGCGCCGTGCGCGGTCAGCGCGCGGCTGAGCCGGGTGACCCGGCGGTCGAGTTCGGCGTAGTCGAGCGACTGGCCCGCGGCGTCGCGTACGGCCACCGCGTCCGGTCGGTGCGCGGCGTGGCCGGCGATGGCCGCATCGAGGTCGGCGCCCGGCTGGCCGCCGGCGCCCGGTGCGTTGAAGTCGGTCAGCACGCGCCGCCGTTCGACTGCCCCGAGCACGCCGAGCGTGCCGGTGGGCGCCGTGGCGTCGGCGTCCCCGAGGCGGGCCAGCAGGTCGGTGAACCGGTCGCCGTGCGCGGCGAGGTCGGCGGCCGAGTACAGCGCGGGGTTGCCGTCCACGGTGAGCGCGAGCCCGTCAGCGCCCGGCAGCCCGCTGACGGTGAAGGTCAGGTCGTCCACGGCGCCGGCGGACAGGTAGTGCACGGTGCCGGTGACGGCGCCGAGCCGCAGGGCCGGCGGGAACGGCTTGATGTTGATCTGCGGCCCGACCAGCCGCCGACCGGCGCCGAACAGGCCGAGGTCGCGCCGGAGTTGTTCGCCCCGGTAGCGCTGGTGGCGGCGTTGGCGGCGGAGCAGTTCGGTCACCGACCGCACCTGGGCGGCGAGCGGGGCGCGCTCCGTGACGGCGATGCGCAGCGGTACGACGTTGACCGCGGTGGCGGGCACCCGGGCCAGCGGGGTGCCGGTGCGGTTCATGACCGGCAGGCCGAGTACGACGTCGTCGGCGCCGCCGAGTCTGGCCAGGTAGAGGGCGCTGGCGGCGAAGACCGCCTCCGGCCAGGAGGCGCGGCACGCCTTCGCGAACCGTTCCAGGGCGGCGGCCCGCTCCGCGTCGAGCCGGGTGTGGTGCCGGATGAAGGTGTGCGAGGGCCCGGCGGTGCGGGTGCCGAGGCCGCTGGCCTGCGGCCGGTCGGCGAGCAGGGCGTGCCAGAAGGCGGCGTCGGCCCGCTCGTCCGCGGAGCCCGCGTAGGCCAGGTCGGCGGCGACCGCGTCCCGGATCGACCCGAACGGGCTGGGGCTCGGCTCGGCGCCGACGGCCAGCGCCTGGTACACCTCGGCGACCCGCTGGGCCAGTTGGAAGAAGCCGTAACCGTCGAGCAGGATGTGGTGGCAGCGGTGGTACCACAGCCAGCGCTGCTCGCCCACCCGCAGCAGCGCGTGCCGCACCAGGACGCCGTTCTCCAGGTCGACCGGGACGGCCCGGTCGCCGTCCATCCAAGCGGCGGCCACCGCGTCCGGGTCCCCCTCGCCGCGCAGGTCGATCCGCAGCGGCGGCTCGGGCGGCGCGCCCCCGACCTCCTGCCACACGGCCTCGGGAGCGTCCACCGTCCCGCCCCCCTGACAGGCCATCAACTCGGGCTCATTTACGCCCAGTTGGGCACCAGAAGCGTCCTCGACCGCCTCCCCCACTCCCCGTACGAAGCGCACCGCGAGCCCGTCCGCCTCGGCGATGGTGCGCTCCAGCGCCGTAAGGAACGCCTGCTCGTCCAGTGGTCCGGTCAGCTCGACGTACTCCGCCGTCAGGTAGGCGGGGCTGGCCGGGTCGAGTTGTTGGGCGGACCAGAGTCCGAGCTGTGCTGCGGTGAGCGGCAGGCGGTCGGCACGGCGTGGACTCATGCGGAATCTCCCAGCGGTACAGCTCGTACGGCCATGACGGAACGGGGATGGGGTTGGCACGCGGGCGGGCGCGGGCCGCGCGGGGGCGCGCCCCCCCGGGGGGGGGGGGCGGGGGGCGTGGGGCCCGGGGGGGGGGGGGGCCGTGGGGGGGGGGCGGGGCGGGGTGGGGGGGCGGGGGGGGGGGCTTCGGCGGCGCGGGGCTGGGG
>NZ_JBEHZD010000528.1:0-5350 GCF_040240285.1 Streptomyces sp. HSW2009
GGGCTGGTTGTTTTGTCTACGCGCCCGGGCGGGGCCCGGGGACCGGCGCAGTGGTCGTGGCGCGCCGTCGTGCGGTGGCGCGGCGAGGCCGCGCCGCGGTACGGGATGGCGGCGCGGGACGGGCAGGTGGGACGGCAGTAGCGGGATGAGGGCGCGGCTTGTGCCGCGCCCTTTTTGTATGCCGTTTTGCATGCCGTGTGCAGCGGCGGCGTGCTGCGGCGCGTGGTCCGGCGTGAGGTCGCCCGTGATGCGCCGGTACGGGGAGTGGGCTTCGCCACAGGCGGGCCGCGGTCGGCGGGCGGTGCGCGGGGGCGTGGCGGGCTCGGCGGTGACCGATCGCCCGCCGCGGGGCGGTGGTACGGGCCACCGCGGCGTACGGATCGTGGCGCCTCAGGGGGGGAAATCCCTGCTGGTGGCGGTCGGTTGGGCGGCGTGCGGGGCGCCGTGCGGAGGTGCCCTGGGCCACTTGGTCGGCGGTCGATGGGGTGTCCGCGGGGCGGCTCGGGAGGGGCACCCCCCGGTGGGAGGGAGGGAAAGCATGTGCGTCATAATTCTTTGTGAATGTGAACGCGTTCACAAGCGCGCCCGGTGCATCCCGCTTTGCGGGTGATCAATGGGGCAGATCGCCTCTGCGGTGCGCGGCTCAGCAAGACGGCAAGGAGTACGACGTGGATCTGGCCCTGGCCCCAGAGACCCTGGCCCGCTGGCAATTCGGCATCACGACCGTCTACCACTACCTCTTTGTTCCGCTGACGATCAGCCTCGCCGCCTTCACGGCCGGTCTGGAGACCGCCTGGATTCGGACGGGCAAGGAGAAGTACTTCCACGCGACGAAGTTCTGGGGAAAGCTCTTCCTGATCAACATCGCGATGGGGGTCGTCACCGGCATCGTGCAGGAGTTCCAGTTCGGCATGAACTGGTCGGACTACTCCCGCTTCGTCGGCGACGTCTTCGGTGCCCCGCTCGCGATGGAGGCGCTGATCGCCTTCTTCTTCGAGTCCACCTTCATCGGCCTGTGGATCTTCGGCTGGGACAAGCTGCCGAGAAAGCTCCACTGCGCCTGCATCTGGATCGTCGCGGTCGGCACGACGCTGTCCGCCTACTTCATCCTGGCCGCCAACTCGTGGATGCAGCACCCCGTCGGCTACACCATCAACAAGACGACGGGCAAGGCCGAACTGACCGACATCTGGGCCGTGCTGACCCAGAACACCACCCTGGTCGTCGTCTTCCACACGCTCACCGCGGCCTTCCTCACCGGTGCCGCCTTCGTGATCGGCATCGCCTCGTACCACCTGCTGCGTGCCAAGCGGGCGCAGGACCGGGGTGAGGAACTGCCGGCCAAGCAGCGGCGGCAGGTCGGCGCGATGCGTGCGTCGCTGCGGGCCGCGCTGGTGATCGCCGTGATCGCGGGGCTCGGTACGGCGCTCAGTGGCGACCGGCTGGGCAAGGTGATGTTCGAGCAGCAGCCGATGAAGATGGCCGCGGCCGAGGCGCTGTGGGAGACGGAGGCGCCGGCCCCGTTCTCGGTCTTCGCGATCGGCGATGTGAGCCAGGGCCACAACAGCGTCGAGTTCAGCGTCCCCGGGATACTCTCCTTCCTCGCGCACGACAACTTCTCGTCCTCCGTGCCCGGCATCAACGACATCGCCGAGCGGGAAGCGAAGCTCTACGGCGGCGAGCCCGAGGACTACATTCCCAGCATCTTCATGACCTTCTGGGGCTTCCGCCTCATGATCGGGTTCGGGATGGTCTCCTTCGCGGCCGGGGTCATCGGTCTGTGGACCACCCGACAGAAGCGATGGCTGGCACCGGAGAAGCGGACCGGTGAGGACGAGGTGCCGCGGCTGATGCTCACCAAGAACCGTGAGCTGAGCCCCTTCTTCACCACCTGGTCCTGGCGGATCGGCATCCTCACCATGGGCTTCCCGCTGATCGCCAACTCCTTCGGCTGGATCTTCACCGAAATGGGCCGCCAACCCTGGGTGGTCTACGGGCTGATGCGGACCAAGGACGCGGTGTCCCCGGGCGTCAGCCAGACCGAAGTGTTGATCTCGATGGGCGTCTTCACCCTGCTCTACGGCGTACTCGCGGTGATCGAGGTACGGCTGCTCACCAAGTACGCCAAGGCCGGACCCGATGTGGACGAGGCGCCACCGACCAAGGACCCGAAGCTGCGGTTCCCCAAGCCGGGCGGTCCTGGCGGCCCTGGCGGTTCGGCTGCCGGCGGGGACGCCGCGGCCGAGGACGCCGACAAGCCGATGACCTTCGCGTACTGACGACGGCTGGATACGGAGACAGACCATGCACCTCCACGACGTCTGGTTCGTGCTGATTGCCGTCCTGTGGATCGGCTACTTCTTCCTCGAAGGGTTCGATTTCGGCATCGGTGTGCTGACCAAGCTGCTGGCCCGGGACCGCACCGAGCGCCGCGTGCTGATCAACACGATCGGCCCGGTCTGGGACGGCAACGAGGTCTGGCTGCTGACCGCGGGCGGCGCCACCTTCGCGGCCTTCCCCGACTGGTACGCCACCTTGTTCAGCGGCTTCTACCTGCCGCTGCTCGCCGTTCTGATCTGCCTCATCGTGCGCGGCGTGGCCTTCGAGTACCGGCACAAGCGCAGTGAGGAGCGGTGGCAGCGCAACTGGGAACAGGCGATCTTCTGGTGCTCGCTGCTGCCCGCGTTCCTGTGGGGCGCGATCTTCGCCAACATGGTCCGCGGAGTGCCGATCGGCGCCGACAAGAACTACGCGGGCAACCTGCTGGACCTGATCAACCCGTATGCGCTGCTCGGCGGTCTGACGACGCTGGTGCTCTTCACCTTCCACGGTGCGGTCTTCGCCGCGCTCAAGACGGTGGGCGACATCCGCGCCAGGGCCCGGCGGCTCGCGGGGCAGCTCGGGCTGGGCGCTGCGGCGCTGGCGGTGGCGTTCCTGGGGTGGACGCAGGCCGACTCGGGGAGCGCCGGCAGCCTCGTGGCACTGGTCATCGCCGTGCTGGCGATGGTCGGGGCGCTGGTGATGAACGGCCGGGGGCGCGAAGGCTGGTCCTTCGCCCTGTCCGGGGTGACCATCGCGGCGGCGGTGGCGATGCTCTTCGTGGCGCTCTTCCCGAACGTCATGCCCTCCTCGCTGGACCCGGCATGGAACCTGACCGCCGAGAACGCGGCCTCCAGCCCGTACACGCTGAAGATCATGACTTGGGTCGCGGGCGTGATGACCCCCGTGGTCCTGGCCTACCAGGCATGGACGTACTGGGTGTTCCGGCAGCGGATCGGCACCCAGCACATCCCCGTCGACGCGCACTGATGTCCACGCGAGGGAGCGGGTCGATGTTTCACGTGAAACCGAACGGCCCAACGTTTCACGTGAAACGAGCCGGTCGGGTGTTTCACGTGAAACCAGGGCGGTGTTTCACGTGAAACCAATCGACCCGCGGCTGGTGCGGTACGCCCGCGCGACGCGATTCTTCCTACTGGCCTCGGTCGCCCTGGGGTTGGTCGGTGCCGGACTCGTCATCGCCCAGGCGATGCTCATCGCCGAAATCGTGGTGGGCGCGTTCCAGGACGGCGCGGGTGCGGCCGGGTTGGCCCGGCCGCTGGCGTCGCTGGCCGGTGTTGCGGTGGGTCGGGCCGCGGTCTCCGCGCTGACCGAACTGGCCGCGCACCGCGCCAGCGCCGAGGTGAAGTCCGAGCTGCGGATGCGGCTCCTTGAGCGGGCGACGGGGCTCGGGCCCGGCTGGCTGAGTACGCAGCGCACGGGGGAGTTGACCGCGCTCGCGACCCGCGGCATCGACGCCCTGGACGACTACTTCGCCCGCTACCTGCCCCAACTCGGCCTTGCGGTGGTGGTGCCGGTCGCGGTGCTGGCCCGGATCGTCACCGAGGACTGGGTGTCGGCGCTGATCATCGTGATCACGCTGCCGCTCATCCCGATCTTCATGATGCTCATCGGCTGGGCCACCCAGCACCGGATGGACCGGCAGTGGCGGCTGTTGTCCCGGCTCTCCGGGCACTTCCTCGACGTGGTGGCCGGACTGCCGACGCTCAAGGTCTTCGGCCGGGCCAAGGCGCAGGCCGAGTCCATTCGGGCCATCACCTCCGACTACCGGCAGGCGACGCTGAAGACGTTGCGCATCGCCTTCCTGTCGTCCTTCGCGCTGGAGCTGCTGGCGACCCTGTCGGTGGCGCTGGTTGCGGTGGGCATCGGGATGCGGCTGGTCCACGGGGACATGGATCTCTACGCCGGGCTGGTGGTGCTGATCCTCGCGCCCGAGGCGTATCTGCCGCTGCGGCAGGTCGGGGCCGAGTACCACGCCGCGGCGGAGGGGCTGGCCGCGGCGGACGAGGTGTTCGCCGTGCTGGAGACGCCGGCTTCCGGGGTGGCTGCCGCTCCGACGGCTGCGGCGGGGGCCGTGACGGCGGTCGACGCGCGGACCGCCGCACTGGTGGTGGACCGGCTCCAGGTCCGGCACCCCGGGCGCACCGAGCCCTCGCTCGCCGCGTTCTCCTGCACCGTCCGGCCCGGCGAGACCGTGGCCGTCGTCGGACCGAGCGGCGCCGGCAAGAGCACCCTGCTCCATGCGCTGCTCGGGTTCGTCGGCGCGGACAACGGGGTGGAACGCGGCCGGGTGACGGTCGGCGGCGTGGACCTCGCCGCGTTCTCGGCGGACGACTGGCGGGCCTGGCGGCACCAGATCGCCTGGCTGCCGCAGCGGCCCTACCTGTTCGCCGGCACCATCGCGGAGAACGTCCGACTGGCCCGCCCCGACGCCGACGACGAGGCCGTGTGCGCGGCGCTCCGCGCGGCGAGCGCGCTGGAGTTCGTACGGGCGCTGCCGGACGGGCCGCAGACCGTGATCGGCGAGGACGGGGCCGGTCTCTCGGCCGGTCAGCGGCAGCGCTTGGCGCTGGCCCGGGCGTTCCTCGCCGACCGGCCCGTACTGCTGCTCGACGAACCGACCGCGAACCTCGACGGCGAGACCGAGGCGCTGGTCGTGGACGCGGTCCGACGGCTGGCCCGCGGGCGCACGGTGCTGCTGGTCGTCCACCGGCCGGCCCTGCTGGCGGTCGCGGACCGGGTGGTACAGGTCGGCGCGACGGCCGACACCGGACCGGGCCACGAGCCGGTGGCTGCGCCCCTGGACGCCACGGTGGCCAGCGCGGCGCTCGCCCGGGCCGCCACGTCCCCCGCCGAGTCGGAGTCCGAGGTGGCTACCGAACCCGGCGGTGGCACCCCCCGCGCCATCGCCGAGCGGCCGCCGCCGCTCGCCGCCCGTCCGCCGGTCGCCGCCGGGGCCCCCCCACCCCCCCCCCCCCCCGCCCCCCCCCCCGCCCCCCCCCCCCCCCCC
>NZ_JBEHZD010000529.1:0-5328 GCF_040240285.1 Streptomyces sp. HSW2009
CCGCGACACCCCCCCCCCCGCCGCCCGGCCCCGCGGCCCCCCCCGCGGCGCGGCGGGCGCGGGGCGCCGCCCCCCCCCGCCCCCCCCCCCCCCCCCCCCCGCCGTCCTTCAGCGGCCGGACGCCGAACCCCGCCCCACCCCCCGTACCTCCCCAAGGGAAGACAAGCTGCGGCAGTGGGATGGCATAGCGCTGGCCATCTTTCCGTGGGGAATCCGAAGGATCGCGTACGCTGCGGGACACTTGGCGTAGGGATCTCCGGTCACAGGAGACCCACTGGCAACGCCAGGATGCGCATTACGTGAGAAGGGTCGCCACATGCTGCTCGATACCTATGGTCGGACCGCCACCGACCTTCGGGTGTCCCTCACCGACCGCTGCAATCTCCGCTGCACCTACTGCATGCCGGAGGAGGGGCTGAGCTGGCTGGCCAAGCCCGACCTCCTCACCGACGACGAGATCGTCCGACTGGTCTCCATAGCCGTGACCGACCTCGGCGTCACCGAAGTCCGCTTCACCGGCGGTGAACCGTTGCTCCGCCCCGGCCTGGTCTCCATCGTCGAACGCTGCGCCGCCCTCACCCCGCGCCCCCAGCTCTCCCTCACCACCAACGGGATCGGCCTCGGCCGGTGCGCCAGCGCGCTGCGCGACGCCGGCCTGGACCGGGTCAACGTCTCGCTGGACACGCTGCGCCCCGACGTCTTCCAGGCCATGGCCCGGCGCAAGCGTCACCAGGACGTGCTCGACGGGCTCGCCGCGGCCCAGGCCGCCGGGCTCGCACCGGTCAAGGTCAACGCCGTCCTGATGCCGGGCCAGAACGACGACGAGGCCCCCGACCTGCTGGCCTGGGCCATCGAGCACCACTACGAACTGCGCTTCATCGAGCAGATGCCGCTCGATGCGCAACACGGCTGGCGCCGCGACGGCATGATCACCGCCGGCGACATCCTGGCCAGCCTGCGCACCCGCTTCGACCTCACCCCGGAGGACGCGGACGACCGCGGCTCCGCGCCGGCCGAGCGCTGGCTGGTGGACGGCGGCCCGGCCCGGGTGGGCGTCATCGCCTCGGTCACCCGGCCCTTCTGCCGGGCCTGCGACCGCACCCGGATCACCGCCGACGGCCAGGTGCGCACCTGTCTGTTCGCCCGCGAGGAGACCGACCTGCGCGCCGCACTGCGCTCCGGGGCCAGCGACGCCGAGGTCGCCGAGCGGTGGCGGCTCGCCACCTGGGGCAAGAAGGCGGGCTCGGGCCTGGACGACCCGACGTTCCTCCAGCCGCAGCGGCCGATGTCAGCGATCGGAGGCTGACCACTCGTCGAGCGGTACGACGTCCTTCAGGAAGCCGCGGATGCCGAGGAAGTTGGCGAGGTACTCGCGGTGCTCGGGACAGGCCAGCCAGGTCTTGCGGCGCTCGGGGGTGTGCAGCTTCGGGTTGTTCCAGGCGAGCACCCAGATCGCGGCCTCGCGGCAACCTTTGGCTGAGCAGATGGCGTCTGTGGAGTCGGACGAGTTCACGACCCCGACCCTACGTGACGGCCGATGCCGCTCGACACGGGTCCAGACATGGCGACGCCGGGCAGCCACGGGGGGAGCCGCCCGGCGTCGGTCCGTCGCTCCGACGGGGGATGCGGAGCGCCTACGAAGTATGTCACGGGGGACCCGCCGCGGTGCAGCGGAACCGCACGATTGATCTGAGGTTTTCTTGAGGTAACCCCGCCGTCGCAGGTCAGCCCCGGTGCTCCCGCGTCTCGCCGGTTGCGGATGCGGTCCGCCCCTGTCCGGATTCCGGTTCGGCCGGCCGAGGAGCGTCCATCAGCGCCGGCCGGGAGGGCGCGGGAACGAAGGTCGACGGCAGTTGCGGGACGTTCTCCCGCCCCGCATTGGCGATCACCACCGAGAAGTACGGCATCAGGATGCCCAACCCGAGCGCGACGAAGGCGACATGGCGCTCGACGTTCCACAGCACCGCGGCCAGCACGACGGACAGGGTGCGCACCGACATGGAGATCACATAGCGCCGCTGTCTGGCCCGTACGTCATCCGCCAGCCCCTGCCTGGCCCCGGTGATCCGGAAGACTTCCGATCCGCTGCGCTTCCGCATCTCGCTCCATCACCCACCTGACGGGTCGACGTACCGACTCCGAACACGCTCAACGGTACGCCCGAGCCGATGCCGGTACGAGACCGGGGCACGCCCTGGCCGGCCCATCCCGCCCCGCCATCCGGTGGAGGCCGCCCTCCGACATGCGGCGTAGGCCGTGCGGCCGGAGACTGAAGGGCGGGATGCGCACACCCGCGCCGCACTGAGGAGGCGACATGAGCTGGTTGTGGGCCATCATCGTGGGCCTGGTGCTCGGCCTGCTGGCCAAGGCCATTCTCCCCGGCAAGCAGAACATCCCGATCTGGTTGACGATCATCTTCGGCATCATCGGGAGCATCATCGGCAACAGCGTCGCGGCCGGGATCGGGGTCGACGACACCAAGGGCATCGACTGGATCCGCCACCTGCTCCAACTGGGTGGTGCGGTGCTCGTCGTCGGAGTGGGCGATTCGCTCTGGGCCTCGGTCAAGGGCAAACGCCACTGAGATCGGCGAAGCCGCAGGTCACCGGCCCGGTCGTGAGAGTCACGGCCGGGCCGGTGCATGCGGCGGGGCGTCGGGGCCGGTCACGTACCGCGGTGGCCTGCCCGGCGCGACGGCACGCGCCGCACCCCGATCGCCCCGCCCCGTCGCACCCGCCACGCCCACCGCGTCAGTCGGTCGCGACCTCGACCGCGGCCAGGTTCTTCTTGCCGCGCCGCAGCACCAGCCAGCGCCCGTGCAGCAGATCCGCCTCGGTCGGCTCCGCGTCCTCGGAGGTGATCTTGACGTTGTTCACGTACGCACCGCCCTCCTTGACCGTCCGCCGGGCGGCCGACTTGCTCGCGACCAGGCCCACCGCGGTGAACAGGTCCACCACCGGGGCCAGCGCCGTCAGTCGCGCGTGCGGCAGCTCCCGCAGCGCGGCGCTGAGCGTCGCCGGGTCGAGCTCGGTCAGATCGCCCTGGCCGAACAGCGCCCGGGAGGCGGCGATCACCGCGGCGCACTGGTCGGCGCCGTGCACCAGCGTCGTCAGCTCCTCGGCCAGCGCGCGCTGCGCCGCCCGCGCCTGGGGCCGCTCCTCGGTCAGCCGCTCCAGCTCCTCCAACTCTTCCCGCCCCTTGAAGGACAGGATGCGGGCGTACCGGTTGACGTCCCGGTCGTCCACGTTGAGCCAGAACTGGTAGAAGGCGTACGGGGTGGTCATCTCGGCGTCCAGCCAGACCGCGCCGCTCTCGGTCTTGCCGAACTTGGTGCCGTCCGCCTTGGTCATCAGCGGCGTGGCCAGTGCGTGCACCGCCGCCTCCGGCTCCAGGCGGTGGATCAGGTCGATCCCGGCCGTGAGGTTGCCCCACTGGTCGCTGCCGCCCTGCTGGAGCGTGCAGCCGTGCCGGCGGTACAGCTCAAGGAAGTCCATGCCCTGGAGCAGTTGGTAGCTGAACTCGGTGTAGCTGATGCCCTGCTCGGATTCGAGGCGGCGGGCCACCGAGTCCTTGGTGAGCATCTTGTTGACCCGGAAGTGCTTGCCGATGTCCCGCAGGAACTCGATCGCGGACAGGCCGCCGGTCCAGTCCAGGTTGTTCACCAGCACGGCCGCGTTCTCGCCCGTGAAGGTCAGGAACGGCTCGATCTGGGCCCGCAGCCGCGTCACCCAGGCGGCGACCGTCGCCGGGTCGTTCAGCGTCCGCTCGGCGGTCGGCCGCGGGTCACCGATCTGCCCGGTCGCCCCGCCCACCAGCGCCAGCGGCCGGTGCCCCGCCTGCTGCAACCGGCGCATCGTGAGCACCTGCACCAGATGGCCTACGTGCAGCGACGCCGCGGTCGGGTCGAAGCCGCAATAGAACGTGACGGGACCGTCCGCGAGGGCCTTGCGCAAAGCGTCCTCGTCCGTGGACTGGGCGAAGAGCCCACGCCACTTCAGGTCATCGACGATGTCCGTCACGGTTCTCGCATCTCCTTGGTGAACGTCAGGGAAGGCGCCGAGCCGGCCGCGGTGGGCCGGCTCGCCGTGCCCACGAGGTTATACGCCCTGGCTGACCGAGCTCATGTTGAAATCGGGGACCCGCAGCGCGGGCATCGCGGCCCGGGTGAACCAGTCGCCCCACTCGCGCGGCAGCGTGGGCTCGGTGCGCCCCACCTCGCTGGCGCGCGAGAGCAGGTCCACCGGCGACTCGTTGAACCGGAAGTTGTTCACCTCGCCGGTCACCTCGCCGCCCTCCACCAGGTAGACCCCGTCCCGGGTCAGACCGGTCAGCAGCAGCGTCGCCGGGTCCACCTCGCGGATGTACCACAGACAGGTCAGCAGCAGCGCCGGCCCGTCGTGCCCGAGGTCGGCCACCAGCTCGGTGAGCGACCTGGAGCCGCCCCCGTCCAAGATCAGGTTGTCCACCGCCGGCGCCACCGGCAGCCCCGTCAGCCGGGCGCCGTGCCGACTGGTCACCAGCCGCTCCAGCACCCCGTCCTTGATCCACTCCGTGGCGCCGAGCGGCAGTCCGTTGTCGAACACCGACGCATCGCCCCCGGAGCTGTGCGCGAGGACGAACGGCGCGCACTCAAGGCCCGCCTCCGTCGGGTCGCTGCGCAGCGTGAGCGGCAGCGCCGAGAGCCGGTCCCCGACCCGGGTGCCGCCCCCCGGCTTGCTGAAGACCGTACGGCCCTCGCTCGCGTCCCGGCCCGACGAGGACCAGAGCTGGTAGATCAGCAGGTCGGCCACGGCCGTCGGCGGCAGCACCGTCTCGTACCGGCCGGCCGCCAACTCCGTACGACGCTTCGCCCAGCCCAGCCGCTGGGCCAGCTCGGCGTCCAGGGCCAGCGGGTCCACGTCGGTGAAGTCCCTGGTGGCGCGGCCGACCCAGGCCGAGCGCGGGGCCGCGGCGGAGCCCGTGCCCGGCGCCTTCCCGTTCAGCTCCAGGGTGCCGGTGGGCTGGTCGTGCCGCAGCCGCAGCCCGGTCGAGCTGCCGAGGTAGCTGGAGACCAGCGTGTGCGAGGCGAAGCCGTACAGCTCGCGGTCGGCCGCGCGGGCCCGGCCGAACGCCTCGCCCAGCGCCGGCGCGAAGTCGGCGAACACCGCGGACGAGGTCTCGGCCGGCGCCGCGGTGAAGTCCGCCGCCGGCGCACCGCCCCGGCCCCGCCCGACGACGGGGGGTGGCTCGCGGCGGGGGACACCACGCGGGGCGCCGCGGCCCGCGGCGGCAAACCGTGGCTGCCGGCGCTGGGGAACAGCGACGCCCACCGCGACGGCCAGACGGTGG
>NZ_JBEHZD010000053.1:0-24277 GCF_040240285.1 Streptomyces sp. HSW2009
CGAGCAGCCAGCGGATCTTGGGGCCGGCGAAGTAGGAGGCGAGCGGCAGGCCGGTCTCGCGGCGGAACCGGTCGGGGGGGGGGGGGGGGGGGGGGGGGGGGGGGGGCCCGGCGGGGGGGGGGGGGGGGGGGCCGGGGGGGGGGGGGGGGGGGGCGGGGGGGGGGGGGGGCCCGGGGCCGCCCCGACCCCGTGTCCGTATCGCGCAGCAGCCAGCAGCGGAAATAGGGACGCTCCTCACGCTACGGCCGACCACTGACAATGGGCTCCGAATCTTGGTCCGCGGGTAACTGGGGCCCCAGGTGTCACCCCGTCACCGGCGGTTCCGGCCGGCCGCCCCCCCCGCCGGCCTCCGTCCGGCCCCGGCACAGCCGCCCCCATCGGCCGGGCCCCGGCCCCGCGACGTACCCGGGCGTCACCCCGTACTCAGGCGTCACCCTGGCGGCCGTACGGACTCACGCCCGCGGCGACAGGGGGGCCAGCGCGCCCCGGTGGGCGGCGAGATGGTCGCGGAAGGTGCGGGGGGGGCGGCCGGTGAGGCGGGTGACGGTGTCGGTGACGCGGTCTTCGGCACCTGCGGCGATGGCGCCGTCGAGGTCCGCGAGGAACGCGGCGTAGGCCGGCGGGAGGTGGGCGGCGAGCCGGTCGCGCAGCTCGGGCACGCTGATCGGCGCGTGGCTGATCGGGCGGCCGGCGAACTCGCTCAGGACGGCGGCGGCCTCGGCGTAACTGAGTGCTTCGGGGCCGGTGACGACCAGGTCGGCGGCGGGTGGCGGGTCGGCGGTGAGGGCGTGTACGGCGACCGCCGCGATGTCGTCGGCGTCGACGAAGGCGACCCGGCCGGTGCCGGTCGCGGTGCTGAGCAGGCCGTCGCCGCGCCCGCGCGCGGCGTGCGGATGGCGGCCGGTGAAGTTCTGCATGAACCACGAGGGCCGCACGGCCGACCAGGTGTCGAAGAGTTCGCCGAGCGCGGCGTGCACCTGGCCGATCGCAGGGCCGCCGGCCGGCACCGCGGACGAGCTGAGCAGCACGGCCCGGCCCGCTCCCGCGGCCCGCGCCTGCCGGAGGAAGGGCAGCATCACCGGGAGGGGATCGGGTTCGCTCACCGGCGGCACCAGGTAGACGCGTTCGGCTCGGGCGAGGGCGGCGGTGAAGGTGGTGGGGTCGTACCAGTCGAAACGGACGGGCCTGGCGCGGGGCGGCGGCACGCTGCCGTGGGTGGGGGCGGTGCCGTCCGGCGGTGCGGTGGGTCGGTCGGGGCTGGCGCCGTCCGTGGGCGCGGGGGGCTGGTCGGGGCCCGCGCCTTCGGTGGGCGCGGCGGCGCCGCGGCTTGCGGCCGTGACGGGGTGGCCGAGTGCCAGCAGCCGCCGGGCGACGCGACTGCCGGTGGTGCCGGTGGCGCCGATGACCAAAGTGGCGCCCGCGGCGGTGGGGTGGGTGGCGGGGTGGGTGGTGCGGTGGTGTGCCGGGGTGCCCGATGGGTGCGGCTGGGGGTGGCCTGTGCCGGGGCGGTCGGGGTCCGCCGGGGGCTGGGGACCGGTCATCGACAGGGCTCCGTCCGATACGATGCGGACCGATGGTCCGGTTAAGTGTGGCGGGCCCGAATATATGGACCGGTGGTCCGTTTCGCAAGGGGAGAGGCCGTGGTCGTACGCAAGGAGCGCGCGGACGCCGTGCGCAACCGGGAGGCGGTGTTGGCGGCGGCCGGGGAGCTCTTCGCCCGCAGCGCCAGTCCGCGCAGCGTCTCCATGGATGACGTGGCGGCTGCCGCAGGCGTCGGCAAGGGCACGCTCTTCCGGCGGTTCGGCGACCGGACGGGGCTGGTCCACGCCCTGGTGGCGGCCAGGATGGAGCCGCTGCGGCGGGCCGTGCTTGAGGGACCGCCGCCGCTCGGTCCCACGGGCGAGCCGCGCGAGCGGGCCGTGGCGCTGCTCGTCGCCGTGGTGGAGGGCAAGTTGGAGCACCGCCACCTGATGCTGGCCCTGGAGGAGCCGGGCAGCACGAGCCCGTACCAGGTCGAGCACTACGCCTGGTGGCACACCACCCTCCGGGACATCCTGCGCGCCATCCCCGACCTGCCCGAACCCGACTACACGGCGCACGCCCTGCTGGCCGCGGTCCGGGCTGACCTGGTGGAGCACCTGGTCGCGGCGGAGGGGCTGACGCCCGACCAGCTCAAGACCCGGCTGACGGCCTTCGTGCGGCGGGTGTTGGGGTAGGGGCCTGCGGCCTGTGCTCGGGGCGTGGGAGTGGGTGTGGTGGCGGTGTGCGGGGGCGCGGCACGCGCGCGTAGCGGGAGTTGGGTTGGGCGGGCGCGCGGGTGCGGGAGTCTCGTCCCGGCTCCCCGTGGGCGGCGCCGGGGCGGTCGCGGCGCGCGCGTAAGGGAGCGCGTGAGCGAGTGGGGTTGGCGGGCGCGCGCGGGCGGGGAGTCGTCGGCCGCCCGTACGCGGCGCGGTGTGCGCCCGTACGCGGGAGGCGCGCGGTGTCAGTCGGAACGGCCGGTGGCCGCCGCCGTGATGCCGAGGCCGATCATCGCGGCGCCGCCTGCCCCGCCGATCAGTGAGAGCCGCCGTTCCGAGCGGGCGAACCAGTCGCGGGCCGCCGCCGCGAGCAGCCCCCACAGGGTGTCCGTGACCAGGCCGATGCCGATCGGGACCAGGCCGAGGAGCAGCATCTGGGCGGGGAGTCCGCCGGCGGCGCGGTCGGTGAACTGGGGGAGTACGGCGGCGAAGAAGACGATGCCCTTCGGGTTGGTGACGCCCACCACGATGCCGTCGATGACCGTGCGCAGGTCGCCGTGGGCCGCCGGCGCCGGCGCCGCCTCGGTGTGCACGCTGAGTTCGCCGCGGTGCCGGAACGCCTGTACGCCGAGGAAGACGAGGTAGCCGGCGCCCGCCAGCTTCACGGTGACGAAGACCGCGGCCGACTGTTCCACCAGCGAGCCGATGCCGAGGGCGACGGCCACCACCAGGAGGTACGAGCCGATGACGTTGCCGCACACGGTGGCGAGCGCGGTGCGCCGCCCGTGGGCCAGCGCGCGGCCGATCACGAAGAGCACGCTCGGCCCGGGCACCGCGGTCACCAGCAGCGACATCACGGCAAAGGCGAGCAAACGATCGGCGGACACCATGTCCTCACCCCCTGCGGATCATTGAAGCAGCCGCCCGGCCTTGCGGCGGTGCGGTCCGTGCGGTCCGCACGGTCCTCGCGGTCCGTGGGGCGGCGGCGCGCTGGGCGGAGCGGAGTGGAGTGGGGGCGTCGGCTGCCGGCAGCCCGGTGGGGCGTGCGCCGGCGCGTTAGGTGTCCGGTGCCGGGGTGGGGCGCGGGTGACCGGAGCGGGGTGGGGGACGCGGGCCGGTGCCGGCCGCCCCGCTGCCGTGCGGCGGCCGTCGTCATTCCGTCAGGATTTCCCGCTGCATTCTTCCGGCGGGGGGTCCTCATTCCCGACGGCCGATGTCAGTGCGGACCGGTAGCGTGGTGGTACGCCATCGGACGGCGGCGGGCGTACGGGTGCCCCGGTGGCGTATAGCGGGAAAGTCGAGTCGGTATGCGGGCCGACCCGATGTGACGCCCAGTCAGTATGTGGATGCTCTATGAACTCTGCTGATGCGCGCTGGAGTTCGCCGTGCGGCGTCGGGGGGTTGGCCACGGGCTGGGCGTCCGTCTCGCTATCGGCGTCATGAATGGCGGAGTGGGGGAATAATGTTTCCGTGCGGGGGCGATGCGGCCCGCGGGCGCGATATCAAGAGTTTTTCTTCGGCGCTTTAGGGGGGGTTTAGGGGGTTGACGCAATCGATGGAAGATCTCCGGTCCGAAACGTCGGTCCGGCGGGGTGATGTGCCGTCGTTGGGCTTCCCCGTCGCTCCCCGCCCTGGCCCGATCTGGCTGCTTCTTGAATAATTGACGCCCCGTGATAAACGGGCTGGGGCGTACTGGCCCATTCGGGGCGGTTTTTCGCTTTCCGCGTTGGGTGAGTCGACAACGCCGGTACGGGGCGGGCGCGGGCCTCTCGCTGGGCGCGGCGGACGGGGCGGCGGGCCCGGTGGCGGGGTGCCCTGGGGCGGTCCGGAGCCGTGTGCGGCCAGGTGGGGGCGGTCTGTTGGGTGGACTGAGTGGCCGACCGCGGGCCGGTCGGTGGCCGCGCGCCGGGTGGCCGGGACGCCCTGGTCGGACGTGGGGGCCGGGCCCGGTGCGGGCGGCGGGCGGCGGTGAATTGCACGCAGCTCGACGTACTCCCGCGCCGGCTATGCCGCAGTTCGCTGTGCCGATCCTCACACCCGCCGGTGAACTCGGGTGGCAGCCGTATGTCCCGCCAATGAACACGGCGTTGACCGGCGCGAAGGAAGATCATGCGGCGGGAAACGCCATGGAATCCGGCAGCCTCGTATGCCATGATTCACCGGCGCGACGCACTGGGTGCGATCCAACCGGTCAGGAAAGTGCCGGGATCGCTGGAGATTGACTCGTCAGCAGGAGACATGGAGGGTCCGCGGATGCGTGTCGCCGCACCGAGCGTGCGCCGTTCTCCAATCTCCCTTTCTCCCTCGCCAGGCGCCGGCAAGTGCCGTTGCTCAGCAGGCCCGTACGCCCCAAAAGACCCACGTGCCAAGCAGTGGACGACGCGCATCGCGCAAGGGCCCGGTGGTCGTCTCCGTGAAGTGCCGGCGGCATTTCTGTCAGGCGCCTTGCGGCTCTTATGGCAAGGCCGCCCGAGGCAACGGCAAATTCCTGCTAGTGGCCCGATTTCGATTGCCCTCCTGCGGCCGTCACCCCCGCCCCGTACGGTCGGCCCCATGAGCTCCCGGCCAGCCCGTCCGCGGTTAGCGGAACGCACCCCGACGGGGCGCGCGGGCGCGCTTCGCCCCTCGTGCGCCCCGGGCGGCGAGGCGGCGGCGGAGCGCACGCAGGCACCCGGAGCCACGAGGTTCGGCCCCACCCCCACCCGCCCCCCTGCGGCCCGGCGCTCCGCCGTCGCCGGACGGGCTCCGCCGCGCTGAGCCGCGGGGACAAGTCGCCCCGCCCGCCGCAGTCGGAAAGCCATGCGCGATGACAACGCAACCACGGGGGAGAACATGAAGGACGGCGCGCTGCCCAGTACGAGTCCGATCGATACCGAGGCATCGGCACTGCGCATCGGGGTGCTCGGTCCGATGGAGGTCAGAGAGCGGGGCGAGAACCGCACACCGTCGGCGCCCATGGCCCGGCGCGCGCTGGCCGTGCTGCTCATCCACGCCAACCGGCTGGTGACCACATCGGCGCTGATCGAAGAGTTGTGGGAGGACGAACCGCCCCGGCTGGCCCGTAAGACCGTACAGACCTACGTCTACCAACTGCGCCGCGCGCTCCAGAGCGCGTCGGGACCCACCGACCGGCTGGAGACCGGCCCCAACGGCTACCGGATCAACCTGCTGGTGGACGAGCTCGACCTGTGGGAGTTCGAGCGGCGCGTCACCCAGGCCAGGCGGGCGCTCGGCAAGGGGGACGCGCTGAGCGTGGTGGCCACCTTGCGGTCGGCGCTCGCGCTGTGGCGCGGCGACCCGTTCGCCGGCCTGGAGGCGGGCCCGGTGCTCGCCGCCCGCATCACCCAGATCTCCGAGGCCCGGATCAGCGCGCTCGAACTGCGCATCGAGGCCGAGTTGCAGCTCGGCCGGCACCGCAGCCTGCTGGGCGAACTGCGGCAGCTCACCGCGGCGCACCCGGTGCACGAGGAGTTCACGGCCCAGTTGATGCGCGCCGCCTACCGCGCCGACCAGCGCAGCATGGCGCTCGACGCCTTCACCCGGCTGCGCCGCAGCCTCGTCGAAGACCTCGGCATCGACCCCTCCGAGCGGCTCCAGAAGCTCCAGTGGGACGTGCTCAACGAGACGTTGGAGAGCGGCCAGCCGCCGCTGCGGCCCGAGTCAGCGGCGCTCGCCGCCCCGCTCGCCGCGCAGTCGCCCGTGGCGGCGCAGCCCGCCCCGGCGCCGCCGGCTGGCACGGGTGCCACAGCCGCGCTGTCCGCACCGGCCGCGCCTGGCCTGCCCGCCGTACCCGCCATGCCTGGCATGTCCGGCATGTCTGCCGTACCCGGCGCGCCCCTCGTGTCCCAGCAGGCCCTGGCACCCCACGCCGTCCCGCCCCACACCCTCCCGCTTCCGCAGGCCCCGGCCGCCGTGCCCCGGGCGCCCGCGCAACTGCCGGCCGACACCGCCGACTTCACCGGCCGGCGGGCGGCCATCGCCCGCCTCGACGCGCTGGCCAGGCCCGACGGCACGGCCCGCACCGCGCCCCGGCTGGTGACCCTGCTCGGCGGCGCGGGCACCGGCAAGACCGCGCTCGCCGTACGCGCCGCACACGCCCTGCGCGAGCACTTCCCCGACGGGCAGCTCTACGCGCGCCTGCACGACGACGCCGACGCGCCGGTACGGCCCGCCGGCGTGCTGCGCGCCCTGCTGCGTGACCTCGGGCACCCGGTGTCCGACCTGCCGGGTGAAACCGCCGAACTCGCCCGCATCTTCCGCAACTGGAGTGCGGGCCGGCGCCTGCTGGTGCTCCTCGACGACGCCACCTCGGCGGACCAGGTCACCCCGCTGCTGCCCGGCGGGCCCGAGTGCACCGTGCTGATCACTTCCCGGGTGCGGCTGCCGGGGTTGCCGGGCGCCGCCACCGTCGAGGTCGGCCCGATGGAGACCGACGAGGCCGCCGAACTCTTCGCCGCGCGGGCCGGCCGGGACCGGGGCGGCGCCGACTCCGCCGTCGCCCGCCAGGTGGTGCGGCTGACCGGCAACCTGCCGCTCGCGGTGCGCGCAGCCGGCGAGAAGCTGGCCGCACGGCCCATGTGGTCGGTCACCGACCTCGCTGCCAGATTGGCCGAAGAAGACCACCGCATCGCCCAGTTGCGCACCGGATCGTTCGACGTCGTGGCCCGCCTTGCCGGGGCTTGCGCGCGCCTTGACCAGACCGCGTACCAGGCGCTCGCGCTGCTCTCGGCCGCCGGCGGCGAACCCTTCACCATCGCCCGGGCCGCCACCGTGCTCGGGGTGGACACCTGGACCGCGGAAATGCTGGTCGGACAGCTTCTCGACCACTGCGTCGCAGAGCTGTGCCCGGACGGCGCACAGGCCGTCCCGCTGTTCCGCATCCCCGTCCTGACCCGCCTGGCGGTGCCCGTGCACGAGCCGGCGACCGCCGCGCTGCACGTCCTTCCCGGGGCGCGGGACCGGGCCGTGGTGGCCGCCGCAGGTACCTCGGCGTAAGTCAACCCCTAACCGTTCGACGGCCCTTTTCCACGCCTTGAACGCGCCTTGGCCGCCGGCCACCAGGATCTTTCCCGGAGCGTTCGAACACCAGCTCCGACGTGCCCGGCCCGCCGGCCGTGCGCCGACCCGCAACGACGCGGCACGCGCACCGGAGTGGGCGGGGCAGAAAAGGGGGTGCCCCATGGGACACAGCGGATGGCCGCTCGTTCCCGCAGGGCTTGACGTGGAGGTCGTCGCAGCGGGCCACGGGGACATCAGCGGATGTCGCTTCGAGGTGCACTGCGTGACCGACGACGCCGTGGACCCCGCGCCCGCCGGGGGCCGCTTCGACGCGCCCCACGGCGGGCGGGAGTCCCGCCGCTAGCGGTCCCGCCAGGGCCGGGCGGCCCGAGGCGATCTGGGCCCCGCCCGGCGACAGCCGCGGCACGGCCCGGGACGCACGGCACGACCCAACGCACCTCACCCGGCGGCCGATACGGCGGCCGAGGTGGCGGCCCCGCCCTGCGGCGGCCCGGCCGGGCCCCACCGGGCGCACCCCACGCACCCGCGCACTCGTGCACTGACAACAGAGGA
The DNA here is from genome assembly GCF_040240285.1 of Streptomyces sp. HSW2009. Lineage (NCBI taxonomy): Bacteria > Bacillati > Actinomycetota > Actinomycetes > Kitasatosporales > Streptomycetaceae > Streptomyces > Streptomyces sp. HSW2009. The sequence goes on from NZ_JBEHZD010000053.1 coordinate 7,809, forward strand.
CGGACCAACATGGCAGATCTGGAGTTCGGGCAACTCGACGTCCGGTACGCCGACCACGAGACCCTGGCGCTCGACGGCGGCGTGGAGCTGACGTACGAGGTGCGCGGTGAAGGCCCCGCGGTCACCATGCTCAACAACTTCGCCATGGTCAGCCCGTTCTGGCACGGGTTCACCACCCAGCTCGAAGACGACTTCAAGCTGATCAGCTACGACCTGCGCAACCAGGGCAACTCCAAGCCCGGCACGGAGAAGGTGCGCTTCGTCGACCACGTCGAGGACCTCAAGGCCCTCCTCGACCACCTCGGCGTCGAGAAGACGTACCTGATCGGCACCTCCATCTCCACCCTGATCGTGCGCGACTTCGCGCTGAAGTACCCCGAGCGCGTCGCCGGCCTGGTGCTCGTCGGCCCCGCGTTCTCGCCCAACGGCGGGCTGCGCCGCCAGCTCGTCACCCGCTCCTGGGTGGCGAGCCTGGACTCCGGCGGCATCCCGCAGTTCTTCAACCACCTGTACGCCATGTCGTTCTGTGACCAGACCATCAACGGCGGTGGGCTGCCCGCCTTCCTGGCGCTGCGCGACAGCTTCGCCTCGCTCTTCACCGTCGAGGGCATCAAGGAGAACTTCCTCGCCTCCCTCGAACTGGACGACAACCCGGAGCTGCTGGGCCAGCTCTCCGCGCCGACCCTGCTGATCCTCGGCGACGGCGACTTCTCCTGGAGCGAGTCGGTCGTCGAAGACGCACTGGCCCGCATCCCCAACTCGCGCGCCGTGACCCTGGCCCGCGCCGGTCACGTGCCCTTCTTCGACGACCCGGAGGGCTTCCAGAAGGCCACCGGCGCCTTCCTGCGCGAACTGGTGGCGGCCGACCAGCAGGGCTGATCCGCACCCGGCGGGGAGCGGGCCGGCCCACACCGCCCGCCCGGCGCGCACCGGGGCACCACCCCCTGACCCGCGTGCCCCGGGCGCGGCCCGCTCCCCCCGCCGCACCACCGCGACCGAACCGACAGTCACCGCCGTCACGAGCGGGCTGCCTGAGCTGTCAAAACCCCCTGGGAGTAGTACTCATGACGATCCGTCTGCTGACCGGTGCCACCGGCTTCGTCGGCGGTACCGTGGTCCTGGAACTGCTGGAGCGCACCGAGGGCGTCATCTACGCCATGGTCCGCGGCAGTGACGACGAGGTAGCACTCAAGCGTCTGCACGAGGCGCTGACCGGCCTGGCCGAAGGCTACGGCCGCCCCGACCTGGTGCCCGCCATCGAGGAGCGCACCCGGGCCATCTGCGGCGACATGACCGTGCCCGGCGGCGGCGTGGACCTCACCACCGCGCCCAAGGTCGACGAGCTGTGGCACTGCGCGGCCTCCCTGCGGTACGAGGAGGAGTACCGCGAGGAGATCGAGGCGCAGAACATCGGCGGCACCCGCAACATCCTGCAACTCGCCCAGGACCTCGGCGCCAGCACCTTCAACTACGTCAGCACCTCGTACGTGGCCGGCGCCCAGCGCGGCCTGATCTACGAGGAGCGCGCCACCGACACCGAGGTGGCCAACAACAGCTACGAGCGCTCCAAGATCCAGGCCGAGGCGCTGGTCCTGGAGGCCGCCGACCGGATGCGCATCCGGGTGCTGCGCCCCAGCATCGTCATCGGGCACAGCGTCACCCGGCACGGCATCAACTGGTCCGGCATGTACGGCTTCGCCCGGCAGGTGCTGCTCTTCAAGCGGATCGCGGGCCGCCGGCTCGGCGTCGAGATGCTGCCCGACACGCAGGTGCGGTTGCAGGCCGACCCGGAGTCCCGGCTGAACTTCGTACCGGTGGACATGGTCGCCCGCAACGCGGTCTCCATCGCGCTCTCCGACTCCCCGGAGACCTTCTTCCACCTGGCCAACGCCGAACAGCCGACGACCAGCGACATCATCACCACGGTCATGGACCTGATCGGCCTGCCCAGCCCCGTCTGGGCCTCGGACACCACCGGCTTCTCGCCCGTCGACGAGATCTTCGACAAGGGCATGGACTTCTACCGGCCGCACATGAAGAACAGCAAGGCGTTCGACCTGACCCACACCGACGCGGTGTGCGGCGCGGACGCCTCCCGTGCCCCGATGGGCATCGAGGACCTGGCCGAGTACGTCCTCTACTTCCTGCGCCAGCAGCGCGGCTTCGACGAGGGCGCGGGGGGGGGGGGGGGGGGGGGGGGGGGGGGGGGGGGGGGGGGGGGGGGGGGGGGGGGGGGCGGGGGGGGGGGGGGGCGGGGGGGGGGGGGGGGGCGGGGCGGGGGGGGGGGGGGGGGGGGGGGGGGGCGGGCGGGGGGGGGGCCCCCCCCCCCCCGCGGGCCCCCCCCCCCCCCCCCACACCCCGTATCACCCGAGCCTGCCAGCACATGCGGGCAGTGAATGGAGGACCCAATGCACAGCCCGGAAGCCGTGGCGGAGAAGCTGCGCACCCTGCTGGAGGACATCGTCGGTGGCGCCGTACCGCTGGACGAGCCGGGCGCCCGCACGGTGCCGCTGTGGAACCTCGGCCTGACGTCCACCGGTTTCATGCGCCTGCTCGACGCGATCGACGAGCACTTCGGCGTCGAGTGGGACCTGCTCGACTCGGTCGACGCCGTCTCCTCGTTCGACAACCTCGTCGCGCACATCGCGGCCGAGCCCGACACCCGGGCGGCCGTCCGCGAAGGGGCCGACCAATGAGCCGCCGCACCATGGCGCTGGCCACCGCGCCCGCCGAGGCCGCCCGCCGCCACCCCGGCGCCGCCCTCTACCTGGACCGGCCGCGGGACCTGTTCCCGGCGGCCGGCGTCGAGCTCAGCTTCGTGGACTTCCGGGACCGGGTGGACGAGGCCGCCGGGCTGCTCGCCGCGGCCGGCGTCGCCGCCGGCGGCCGGGTCGTCATCGTCAAGCAGCCCAACTTCGACGTGCCGCTGCTCGCCTTCGCCTGCGCCCGGATCGGCGCCGTGCCGGTCCTGGTGCACGACGCGGTCGGCACCGCGTCGCTGGGTTCCCTGGCCCGTACCGCAGAGCCCGTCGCGATCCTCACCGACGCCACGACCGAGGCCGCGGGCACCCTGGACGAGGTGCCGGCCGACCTCGCGCCGCGCTGGTACGTGGGGGCCGCGGGCGCGCACGGCCGCTCGCTCGGCGAGCTGACGCCGACCGCGCTGCCCGCGCCGACCGTCCCGCCGCAGGACGCGCCCGAACTCGTCACGCACAGCTCGGGCACCACCGGGGTGCCCAAGCTGGTCGTGCACTCGGTGGCGAGCTTCGCCGGGCACGCCAAGCCGCAGGTCATGATCGGCCGGGTGCTGCGCGTGAAGGACCCGCTGCTGATGTGCCTGTCGCCGGTGCACGCGCGCAGCATGTCCGGGATGCTCGCCATCCTCGCGCTCGGCGTGCCGCTCGGCTTCATGGTCGACCCCGCGCCGGCCAACGCCGCGGCCATGATGGCCCGGGTCCGCCCCGGCCTCCTGGAGACCGTGCCCAACGTCTTCATCCGCTGGGAGGAGGTGGCCGAGGAGAAGCCGGAACTCTTCGCCGGCGTACGGATGTTCCTCAGCTCCTTCGACGCGGCGCACCCGCGGACCATCAACACCCTGCTGCGCGTCGCCAAGCCCAAGGCCCGCTACCTCCAGGCGTACGGCCAGTCGGAGACCGGCCCGGTCACCGTCAAGCTGCACAAGCTCGGCGGCGGCTGCGAGGACGGCCGCTGCGTGGGCAAGCCGGTCATCGGACACACCAAGATCCGGATCTTCGACGAGGACGGCACCACCCGGCTCGGCAAGGAGACCTCCGGCGCGATCTACGCCCGTTCCGGCGGCATCACGCCCAGCTACATCGGCTACCCCGATCAGCGGCAGAACGGCTGGTGGGCGATGGGTGACTACGGCCTGATCAGCAAGAAGGGCTGTCTGCACCTGTACGACCGGCTGGTGGACCGGGGCTCCGGCGTGGACAGCCTGCTGGCCGCCGAGGACCACATCCTGGAGAGCGTCCCGCAGCTCACCGAGGCCGTGCTGATCCCGGTCGACGACGGGCTGCCGGTGCCGCTGGTGTGCACCCGCGGCGACCTGCCGCTGGATCCCGTCGCCTGGGCCAACGCCACCAAGGAACTGCCGCCGCTGGCGGACCCGGTGCACTGCACCTGGGACGCCATCCCGCACACCGCCACCTGGAAGGTCAAGCGGCTTGAGGTCGCACGCCGGCTCGCCGCCGGTGAGCTGACCAGGCTCGCGGATCGGTAAAGCGCACCACACGTGCACCAAAGGAGCCAGGAAAGATGACCACCGACCAACGGAACGCGGCGGGCGACCCGCTGGCCTCGCGGCTGACCGCCATGAAGCGCGGCGTGGAGAAGATGATTCCGGTCCCCGCCGAGCACCGGGTCTCCGCGCTCGGCGTGTCCGAGGCGGCCCACCAACTCGGCTGTGACAAACACCTGGTGGAGCTGCTGGTGGCGGCCGGGCTGCCGGCCGAGGAGACGGCGCAGGGCCCGCGGTTCGACTACCACGACGTGATGAACCTGGGCCTCCAGTCCGGCACCGGGCGGTCGGTGGCCGAACTCGGCGAGCGCTCCTGCATGCGGCTGGCCGCCGGCAAGCCGGAGAGTTGGACGGCGGCGCGCAACTGGCGGGTGCGGCTGACCGCCTCCGTCGAAGGCGCCCCCGACACGGTGGTCGCCCCCCTGCCGCCGGCCCCCAAGGTGCTCGGCGGCGAACTCCTCGACTGGCAGCCCGACATCGACGGACCCGGCACCGCCGAGGCCCGCCTGACCACCCGCGGCACCGTGGACAGCCCGCGCACCGACGCCGTGCGCGAGATCCACGACCAGCTCCTGGACGAACTGGCCACCGGCGTCTACCAGTACGGCTGGATTCCCGCCTCGCTGCGCGCCCAGCCGCGCGCGGCGCTCGGGCACCGGATGGCCGACTGCGTCGTCTCGGCCTGGCTGATGCACCAGCGCGCCCAGGAAGCCGGGCTCCGCGCCCGTACCCGCAAGGGCTTCCTGCTCGGCCTCATCGGCGTCGAACACGCCTGGATCGAGGTGCAGGAGGAGGGCCGCTGGCTGGTGCTCGACCCGGTGCTCGCCTATCTCGGCGGACGCCAGCGCAACACCGCCCCGGAGTTCGCCGACTTCTGCCGCGGCTCCGTCCACAACCGGGTGCTCGCCTGGGACCGGACGGCCGAAGAGCCACTGGCCGATCACGTCTCTGCCAATGGTGAGCGAATTCTGGTCGACTGCCGCCCGCTGCCACTGGCCGACTGATCTGATCATCACCGACACACCCTCACCGGAACCGAATCGGCCGGTTCCGAAAGCTCCACACTGGAGGATCCGATGTTCAACAAGCTGGCGGCGCTGGCGACCGGACGCAGAAAGCTGGTGCTGATTCTGTGCCTGCTTTTCTGCGTGGTCGCCGGAGGGTTAGGCGGCAGCGTTTCGAGCAAGCTGTCGTCGGGCGGCTACGAGGTGCCGGACGCGGAATCGACCAAGGCGAGCAAGGCGCTGACCGACCGCTTCGGCACCGGCGAGCCCAACCTGGTGCTGCTGGTGAAGACCCCCAAGGGCGCCGACCAAGCGGAGACCGCGCGCAAGGGTGCCGAGCTCACCAAGAAGCTCAGCGACGAGCCCGGCGTCCAATCGGCCGGCTCCTACTGGACGCTGGGCAAGGACCCCTCGCTGCGCAGCGAGAAATCCGACTCCGCACTCGTCCTGGCCCACCTGGAGGGCGACGAGGACGAGGTGGAGGACCACCTGGAGAAGCTGCTCCCGCACTACGAGGACGGCGCCGCAGGGCTTGACGTCCTCTTCGGCGGCCGGGCTGAGGCGTACCGGGAGTTGAACGTCCAAACGCAGGACGACCTGATCCTCGCCGAAACCATCGCGTTGCCCATTACCCTGCTCCTGCTGATTCTCATATTCCGCGGCGTCATCGCAGCGTTGTTGCCGCTCGCCCTGGGAATTGTGTCCATCATCGGTGCGATGTTGGTGTTGCAGATCCTCGTCTCGTTCACCGACGTTTCGGTGTTCGCGATGAATATGACGACGGGGCTCGGTCTCGGCCTCGGCATCGACTACAGCCTCTTTGTGGTCAGCCGATACCGAGAAGAACTCGGAAAGGGCGCAACGGTCGAGGAAGCCGTCGCCACGAGCATCAAGACGGCGGGTCGTACGGTGCTGTACTCGGCCATCACCGTCATTCTGTCGCTCTCCGCCCTGCTGCTGTTCCCCATGTACTTCCTGCGGTCCTTCGCCTACGCCGGAATCGCCGTCGTCGCCTTCGCCGCGATCTCCACCCTGGTGATGCTGCCGGCGCTGCTCGCGGTGATCGGGTCGCGCATCAACAAGTGGTCGTGGACCAAGCAGCGGACCAAGTCCGTCGAGGACGGTTTCTGGCACAAGGTCGCCACCAAGGTGATGCGCCGCCCGATTCCGTTCGCCTCCGGCGTCGTGGTCGTCCTTCTCGTGCTCGGCGGCCCGTTCCTCGGCATCAGCTTCAACCTCGCCGACGAGCGCGCCCTGCCGAAGGACGCCGAGGCGCACCGGGTCAACACCGCGCTCTCGCAGGACTACACGGCCCGCGAGATGGAGCCGGTGATGGTCGTCGCCGAGGGCTTGGGCGACCCGAGCGCCAAGACGACCGAGATCGGCGACTACGCCACGGCGCTCTCCCAACTCGACAACGTCGCCCGGGTAGACGCGCTGACCGGCTCGTACGCCAAGGGCCGCCAGGTCAGTCAGGCCACCAAGGAATCAGCCCGGTACGCGGGCGAGGACGGCACTTGGCTGTCGGTGGTGCCCAGCGTCGGCTCCTACAGCGACGAGGGACAGGACGTGGTGCGCGACGTGCGCGCGGCCAGTGCCCCCTTCGACGTCAAGGTGGGCGGCGCCGGCCCCGCGTTCCGCGACACCATGGACTCGCTCGGGGACCGGCTGCCCTACAGCATCGCGCTGATCGCCGTCTCCACCTTCGTCCTGCTGTTCCTGCTGACCGGCAGCGTCCTGGTGCCCATCAAGGCGCTGGTGCTCAACCTGCTCAGCCTGACCGCCACCTTCGGCGCCATGGTCTGGATCTTCCAGGAAGGGCACTTGCAGTGGCTGGTGGGTGACTTCACGGTCACCGGCGGCATCGTGGCCACCACGCCGATCATGATGTTCTGCGTGGCGTTCGGCCTCTCCATGGACTATGAAGTCTTCCTCCTCTCGCGCATCAAGGAGGAGTACGACCTGACCGGTGACAACACCCGCTCCGTGGCGCTGGGCCTGGAGCGCACCGGCGGCATCGTCACCGCTGCCGCCGTGCTCGTGGCGACGGTCTTCCTGTCCTTCGTCATCTCCGGCATCACGTACATGAAGATCCTTGGCCTCGGCATGGCGCTGGCCGTGATCATGGACGCGACCCTGGTGCGGGGTGTGCTCGTGCCGGCCTTCATGCGCCTGGCCGGCAAGTGGAACTGGTGGGCCCCGGGCCCGCTGGCCAGCCTGCACCGGCGCTTCGGGCTCAAGGAGGGCGGCGAGGCTGCCCCGGCCCGGGCCGCGGCGCCCCCCACGTCGGACGTCGGCAGCTAAACCGCAGCGCCAGCGCGTGCCCGAGCGGCGGCGAGGTCCAGCCATGACCCACGGGCCCCGCCGCCCGCATCGGCGTACGCCGGCGCCCACCGCCCCACCGCCGCCGCGCACCCGGCGCCCACCACCCGCACCGCCCGCACCACCCGCACACCACGAGGGGAAAGCCGTGACCGACCAGCTCACGCCGGGTCATCGACTGCTGCTCGAATTCATCGACCTGCCGGAACTGCTCGACTCCGTCGGCCGCGACGCGGACCTGACCGCGGCCGGTCTGAACTCCGGCGACCTGATCCGGTTGGCCCTGGCCATCGAGGACCGCACCGGCGACCCGCTGGCGGACGAGGAGTTGGCCGAGCTGCACACGCTGGACGGCATCGACCGGGTGCTCACCGCCCGGGCCGTCGCCGGCGCCCCGCTGGCCCCCGGCGGGGAGACCGGCTGATGTGGACGGCCCACCTCGTCCGGCGGCACCGGCAGCAGCGCCCCGACGCGCTGGCCGTGGTCGCCGGCGAGCGCGCGCTGAGCTGGCGCGAACTGGACGCGCGGACCGACGCGTTGGCCAGCGCGCTGCTCGACCGCGGCGTGCGGCGCGGCGAGCGGATCGTGGTCAGCTCGCCCAACCGCGCCGAGGTGCTTGAGCTCTACCTCGCCGCGGGCAAGGCGGGCGTCATCGTCTGCCCGGTCAACCACACCTTCCCGGCGCCCGAGGTCGCGCACGTGATCGGCAACGTCGAGCCGGTCGGCGTCTTCGCCGAACAGGCCGTGCTCGACCGGCTCGGGGAAGCGTTCGGCACCGGCTGGCGGGTCGCGCTCGGCTCGCCCGCGTACGAGGCGATGGCCAGCGGCCCGGCCCGGCTGCTGGCGCTGCCCCGGCAGGACGACGTGTACGCGATCCTGCACACCTCGGCCACCACGGGGCTGGCCAAGGGCGTCACCGTCACCCACCGTTCGATCTCCGCCTGCTACACCGGCATGGCCGCCGAACTCGGCCTCGGGCCGCACGACGTGATGGTCAACCCGTGCCCGCTGTTCCACGGCAGCATGGTCATCGGCCTCGCCGTGCTCGCCGCCGGCGGCACCCTCGTACTGGAGCGGGAGTTCGCGCCACAGCGGTTCCTGGCCGACGTGGCCGCGCACCGCGCCACCCGCGCCTTCCTGGTGCCGGCCATGGTCCGCTTCGCGCTGCGCACCAGGGCGTTCGAGACCACCGACCTGTCCAGCCTGACCGACGTGATGTTCGGCGGCGCGCCGATGCCGGACGAGGTGCTGTACGAGGCGCTCGCGCGCTTCCCGTGCCCGCTGCGCAGCATCTACGGCATCACCGAGGGCGGCGGCCCGATCGCCACCATGCTCTTCGAACCGGCCCAGTTGAACGGCGACACCGACGGCGCGGACGAGCTGCGGCTGCGCTCGGCCGGCCGGATGCTGCCCGGCTGCCACATCGAGATCCACGACCGCGCCGGCCACCGGGTGCCGCCCGGCGAGATCGGCGAGCTGTGCGTGCGCGGCGACGGGCGGATGGTCGGCTACTGGCGCAACGAGGCCGCGACCGCCGAGGTCGTCCGGGACGGCTGGCTGCACACCGGCGACGTCGCGTACGCGGACCCGGACGGCTTCCTCTACCTCGTCGACCGGCTCGGCGACGTGCTCATCAGGGGCGGCCAGAACGTCTATCCGGCCGAGGTCGAGCGGGTCCTCGCGGCCCAGCCCGGGGTGCGCGACGTGGCCGTGGTCGGCGCGCCGTCCGCGGAGTGGGGCGAGGTGCCGGTGGCCTTCGTCGCGGCCACCGACCCCGCTCCGCAGGCGGCCCCGCTGCTCACCGCGTGCGTGGCCGAACTCGCCAGCTACAAGCGGCCGGTACGCGTCGTCTTCGTGCCCGAGATCCCGCGCAGCACGGCGGGCAAGGTGCTGCGGCGGGTCCTGCGCGCGCAACTGGCGGGCGGACCGACCGCCCCACGGACCGGCCTGCCGGCCGACCGGCCGACTGACGTGCGGGCCGACCCCGCCCCGCTGGCCGCCCCCGCACCGCCGGTTGCCCCCGCCCTGCCGGCCGACCGGCCCGCCGCCGCGGAACCTGATCAGGACGGCCCTCGTAGGGATCGGGCGCGTACGGACGAGGCGCGTACCGACCGGCCACGCGCGGACCGGCCGCCCGCCGACCAACCGCCCACCGATCAGCCGCGTACGGGCCCGTCGCGTACGGACGAGGCGCGTACCGACCAGCCACCTGCGGACCGGTCCCAGCCGGGCCGGCAGAGCACAGTCCGGCCGAACACGGACCAGGCGAACCCGGACCAGCCGCAGCCGGGCCACGCGCGAGCGAACCCATCACAGACGAACCAGCCGGTCACGGACCGGTCGGCGGGCGGTCAACCGGCCGTGCCCAGTACCGAGGGCGCCCCGACGGGCGGCGCCGCACCACACACGAGCGGGGACGGCGGCGCGGCCGTGCCGCCCGCCGCCCCGGCCAAGGGGGTATGAGGACGATGCGCGTTGCATGCGTGGGCGCCGGACCCGGCGGGCTGATGCTCGCCCTCCTGCTGCGCCGCTACGGCAACCACGAGGTCGACGTCTACGAACGCAGCCCCGCCGACGCCACGTTCGGCTTCGGCGTGGTCTTCTCCCGGCTCAGCCTGGCCCGGCTGCGGCAGGCCGCGCCCGACGTGGTCGCCGCCCTGCTCGACCAGGGCGCCCGCTGGGACGACGTGGAGGTACGGCGCGACGGCCGCGGCGTGCGTTCCTCGGGGCACGGCTTCGCCGCCGTCGAGCGGCGCGCCCTGCTGCTCAGCCTCCAGGAGTTGGCCCGCTCCTCCGGCGCCCGGCTGCACCACAACACCGAGGTCGACGCCACCGACCTGCTGGACCGCTACGACGTGGTGGTGGCGGCCGACGGCGCCGGCAGCCGCACCCGCGCCGCCCACCGCGACCAGTGGGGCGCCCGGCAGGTCACCGGCGCCAGCCGGTACGCCTGGTTCGGCGTGGAGCGCGCCTTCGACGCCATGACCTTCCTGTTCGCCGACGGCGGGCACGGCCCGGTCGGCGCGCACGTCTACCCGTACACCGCCGACAAGTCGACCTTCCTGGTGGAGATCAGCGGCGAGACCTTCGCCGCCGGCGGCTTCACCGACGGGCACACCCAGCCGCCCGGCTGGAACGACGAGCAGGCCATGGAGTACTGCGCCAAGGTCTTCGCCGACGATCTGGCGGGCGCCAAGCTGATCGGCAACGGCTCGCGCTGGCTGACGTTCTCGCACATCGACGCCGACCGCTGGTCGCACGGGCGCCTGGTGGGCATCGGCGACGCCGTGCACACCGCCCACTTCTCCGTCGGCTCCGGCACCACCATGGCCCTGGAGGACGCCGCCGAACTCGCCCGCTGCCTGCACGCGGCGGCCGAGGCCGGCGGCCCCGTCGAGCCGGCGCTCGCCGCGTACGAGAAGGCCCGCAGGCCCATCGTGGAAGGCATCCAGCGGGCCGCCTGGGCCAGCCGGCGGATGTGGGAGCGGCAGGAGGACCACGCGGGCCTTGACGTGGGCACGCTGATGCTGCGGCTGCTCAGCCGCAGCGGCCAGTCGCCGGCCGACCTGCTGCTCCGGCTCGACAAGGGGCTCGCCGAGCGCTGCGGCCACGACTGGACCGCCAAGCCGGCCGGGCCGGTGCCTGCACTGGTCGCCGCGGGTGGCACGGCAGGGCCGGATGACGTCCTGCTGGTCGCCGCGGCCGACGCGCCGGCCGCGCCGCCGCACCAGGTCACCACCGTGGTGCTCGAACCGGACGCCGCCGACCACACCCTGCCGGCCCCCGACGTGCTGGCGCAGCAGGTGGCGGCCTGGCGCGCCGCGGCGCCCGGCGTGCGGGTCGGGGTGCTGGTGCGGGCCACCGCGCCCGCCGAGGAGCCGGTGGCAGCGGCCGTCGCCGCGGTGGCCGCCCTGGTGCGCGCCGTGGACCTCGACGTGGTCGCGGTCGCCCCCGGCGGCGGGGGGGGGGGGGGGGGGCCCCCCCCGCGGGGGGGCGGGGGGGGGCCCCCGGGGGGGGGGGGGGCCCCCCCGGGGGGGGGCCCCGCGGCCGACAACCGCGCCGCCCAGATGGCGCTGAGCGAGCGGGTCCGCGCCGTCACCGACACCCCCACCGCGTACGTGTGCCCGCCGGCCGAACTCAGTCAGGGCTGGACCCATGTGCAGGCGGCCCGCGCGGACTTCGTATGGACCGCGAGCGCGTGAGCCGGTGACCGAATCGGGGTGCCGCAGCGGCACCCCGGCCTTGAAAGGAGCGGGGAGATGACCCTGCTGGAGACCGCCGGGTCAGCCGCGGCGCAGGGCGCGGAGACCATCCGGTGGACCACGCCCGCCGGCGTGGAGGTCGTCCGCACCACCGAGTACGTCGGCAGTGCGGCGGCCACCCGCACGGTGCTCGAAGACGCGCTGTGCCACCGCCGCGGGCTGCTCCAGTTCCGGGACGGCGACCGGGCGGTCGGCTACCTCGACCCGCCGGTGGAGGTCACCGCGTCCGGCGCGGAGGTCACCTTCCGGGCGCTGGGCCCGCGCGGCCGGGTGCTGCTGCCGGTGCTCGGCGCCCGGCTCGGCGGCGTGCCCTCGCTCACCGACCTCAGCCAGGACGAGGACCGGGTGCGGGTGGTGGGCGCGCCGCCCGGCGGCCTGTTCGCCGAGGAGGACCGCACCCGGCAGGTCGGCGTGTTCGCCGCGGTGCGGGCTCTGGTCGACGCGCTGGCCGGCCCCGATCCGCTGCTCGGCCTGTACGGCGCGTTCGGCTACGACCTGATCTTCCAGGTCGACCCGATGGAGCAGCACCAGCGGCGCACCCCGGGCGACCGTGACCTGGTGCTGCACCTGCCGGACGCGCTGTACGAACTCGACCTGCACAGCGACGAGGCGGTCCGCCACCACTACGAGTTCCGCACCCCGGCCGGCAGCACCGAAGGGTTGGAACGCACCACCCCCACCTGCCCGTTCGCGCCCGGCCCACCGCCCGCCAGGGAACGGGACCTGGAGGTGGGCGAGTACGCCAGGGTGGTGGACGCGGCCATGCCGCTGTTCCGCTCCGGCGCCCTCTTCGAGGCCGTGCCCGGGCAGGTCTTCCACCGCTCGGTCAGTGCCACCCCGGCCCAGCTCTTCCGCCGGCTGCGGCACCGCCACCCGGCGCCCCGCAGTCTGCTGATGAACCTCGCCGACGGGGAGTTCCTGGTCGGCGCCTCGCCGGAGACCTTCGTCCGGGTCCGCCACACCATCGGCACCGAAGGCACCCGCACGCTCGTGGAGTCGACGCCGATCAGCGGCACCATCCGGCGCGGCGGCAACGCCCTGGAGGACGCCGAGCACATCAGGACGCTGCTCAACTCGGCCAAGGACGAGAACGAGCTCACCATGTGCACCGACGTGGACCGGGGCGACAAGTACCGGGTGTGCGTCTCCGGCACCGTACGGGTCACCGCCAGGCGCCGCATCGAGATGTACTCCAGCCTCATCCACACCGTCGACCACGTGGAGGGCGAACTGCGGCCCGGTCTCGACGCGTTGGACGCGCTGGCCACCCATCTGTGGGCGGTCACCGTCACCGGGGCGCCCAAGCTGGCCGCGGTCGAGTTCATCGCGCGGCACGAGCGCGCGCCGCGCCGCTGGTACGGCGGCGCGGTCGGCCGGGTCGGCTTCGACGGCGGCCTGGACACGGCGCTGACGCTGCGCACCATCGAGGTGCGGGACGGGGTGGCCACCGTACGGGTGGGCGCCACGCTGCTGCACGACTCGCGGCCCGAGGACGAGGAGCAGGAGACCGAGCTCAAGGCGAAGGTGCTGCTCGACGTGCTCGCCGACAGCGTCGACCGGCCGGTGGCCAGGCCGCACGTGCGCCAGGCGCCGGGGGAGGGGCACCGCGTCCTCATCGTCGACCACCGCGACTCGTTCGTGCACTGCCTGGCCGGCTACTTCCGGGAGACCGGCGCGCAGGTGGAGACCTACCGCAGCGGCGGGCACCTGCCGTTGCTCGCCGAGCGGCGGCCCGACCTGGTGGTGCTCTCGCCCGGCCCCGGCGCCCCGGCCGACTTCGCCACCGCCGCCACGCTCGCCGAGGCCGAGCGGCTCGGCATCCCCGCCTTCGGCGTCTGCCTCGGGCTCCAGGGCCTGGTCGAGTACTTCGGCGGCCAACTGGCCACACTGCCCACACCGGTGCACGGCAAGCGCTCGCGCATCCTGCGCACCACCACCGACTCGCTCCTCCTGGACGGTCTGCCGCCGGCCTTCGAAGCCGGCCGCTACCACTCGCTGTACGCCGTGCCCGAGTGGCTGCCCGAGCAGTTGAAGGTCACCGCGACCACCGAGGAGGGCCGGGTGGCGATGGCTGTGGAGGCGCCCGAACGGGGCTTCGCCGCCGTGCAGTTCCACCCGGAGTCGATCCTGTCCGTCGCCGGCCGCACCGGCCGCACCGTCATCGCCAACGCGGTCACCCACCTGATGCGCCGCACCCCGCAACGGGCCGGCCGATGACCCACCCCCACGGCCCGCACGCGCCGCGCCGCCCACGACTCCCCGTACGCCGTCCCGCACGGCCGTCGGACTGCGGCGCGTCCGCCCCGCCACGCCGCCACCAGCCATCCCCCGGCACCACCGCACCTGGGCACCTCCACTCCAACCGGCAGGACGGACACGCATGACCGCCAGTCACCAAGTCGTGTGCGTAGTAGGCGCGGGGCCTCGTGGCCTCTCCGTGCTAGAGCGCCTCTGCGCCGCCGCGCGCACCACGCTCCGCGGCACCCGGCTCCACATCCACCTCGTCGACCCGCACCCACCGGGTCCCGGCAGCGTCTGGCGCGTCGACCAGTCGCGCCACCTGTTGATGAACACCGTCGCCAGCCAGATATCGCTGTTCACCGACGACACCGTCGAACTGCGCGGGCCGCTGGAGCCGGGCCCGAGCCTGTACGAGTGGGCGCAGCGGCTGCTGGCCCCCGGCGGCGAGGCGGAGTGCGGCGCCGACGCGTACCAAGAGGTCACCCTCGCCGAGGCGCGTGGGCTCGGACCCGACTCGTATCCCACCCGTGCCTTCTACGGGCAGTACCTGACCTGGGTCTACCAGCGGATCGTGGCCGGCGCCCCGGACGCGGTGACCATCACCGCGCACGCCAGCCGGGCGGTCGCCCTCGCCGACGAGGGCCCGAGCGCGGACCCGGGCACCGACCCCGGCGCCGGCATGGGCGCAGGCCGGGACGCCGGCACCACCACCGGCACCCCGCGGCAGCGCCTCACCCTCGCCGACGGCACCGAACTCGCCGACCTGGACGCGGTGGTGCTCGCCCTCGGCCACCTGCCCGCCGAGCCGACCCCGGCCGAACGCGCACTGGCCGCCGACGCCGCCACCCACGGCCTCGGCTACCTCCCGCCGGCCAACCCCGCCGACGTCGACCTGAGCGCGCTGGCGGCCGGCGAAACGGTGCTGCTGCGCGGCCTCGGGCTGAACTTCTTCGACTACCAGACCCTGCTGACCGCGGGCCGCGGCGGCACCTTCGAGCGGGTCGAAGGGAGGCTGGTCTACCGCCCGTCGGGCCGCGAACCGCGCCTGGTCGCCGGCTCCCGCCGGGGCATCCCGTACCAGGCCCGCGGCGAGAACGAGAAGGGCCCGCACGGCCGGCACGAGCCGCTGCTGCTCACCCCGGAGCGGATCGCCGAGCTCCAGCGCCGCGCCGCGGACGGTACGGGGCTCGACTTCCGCACCGAGGTGTGGCCGCTGGTCGCCAAGGAGGCCGAGGCCGTCTACTACGGCGCGCTGCTCACCGCCCGCGGCCGGGCCGACGACGCCGCGGCGTTCCGCACGGAGTACCTGGCGCAGCCGTGGAACAGCGCGCAGGAGTCGCAGACCCTGGACGGCTACGGGATCGCCGGCGCCGACCGGCTGGACTGGGACGCCATCGCCCACCCCTACCGCGACCAGGAGTTCAGCGGGCCCGAGCAGTTCACGAAGTGGCTGCTCGACCAGTTGCGGCAGGACGTGGCCGAGGCCCGCCGCGGCAATGTGAGCGGCCCGCTGAAGGCGGCCCTCGACGTACTGCGCGACCTGCGCAACGAGATCCGGCTGGTGGTGGACCACGCCCGGCTGCACGGCGGCAGCCACCGCGACGACCTGGACCGCTGGTACACGCCGCTCAACGCCTTCCTCTCCATCGGCCCGCCCGCCCGGCGCACCGAGGAGATGGTGGCGCTGATCGAGGCCGGGGTGCTCACCGTGCTCGGCCCCGGGATGCGCCTCACGGCCGGCGCGGACGGCTATCTGGCCACATCGCCCGAGGTGCCGGGGTCCGAGGTGGCCGCCCGCTGGCTGATCGAGGCCAGGCTGCCCGACATCACGCTGGCCCGCACCGGTGACGCGCTGCTGCGCGGACTTAAGGAGAGCGGCCAGTGCCGGGCGCACCGGATCGGCACCAAGGACGGCGGCTGGTACGTCACCGACGGGCTGGCCGTCACCGCCCGCCCGTTCCACCTGCTGGACGCCGCGGATCGGGCGCACCCGCGCCGGTTCGCGTTCGGGGTGCCCACCGAGGCCGTGCACTGGGTCACCGCCGCCGGCATCAGACCCGGCGTCAACTCGGTGACGCTCACCGACTCCGACGCCAGCGCGCTGGCCGCGCTGGCCTGCGGCGTCGAGCCGGCCACCGACCCGGCGCCGGGGCCCGCCCGCGGCCCGGGCCATGCCGCGGGCCGCCTGCCCGGCACCGGCCCGGGCCCCGAACCCACCGCGCAGGCCGACCTCAACCCCAGCCCGGCCTGAGCAACCCCGGAGGCCCCCCACCGCGGGGGGGGGGGGGCGCGGCGGCGCCCCCCCCCCCGCCCCCCGGGGCCCCGGGGGGGGGGGGCGCCCCCGGGGGGGGGGGGGGGTTTTAAAAAAAGCAAGGCAGC
>NZ_JBEHZD010000530.1:0-5329 GCF_040240285.1 Streptomyces sp. HSW2009
CCCCCCCGCCCCCGCCGGGGGGGGGGGGGGCGGCGCCCGGCCGGGGGGGGGGGGCCCCGCCGCGGGGGGGGGGGTTGACCCGGCGCCGGCCCGCGGCCGGTATGCGCGGCCCTTATGCGGCCGGGCGCACGGCCCGGAGTGCGGCCGGGCCGCTGCCTCCTCTTCACCGCCGAGCGCGCAGGCCGGCCGCGGGCCTGAGCGCGGCCCGGAGCCTGGCCGGGCGCGCAGCCCACGGCACAATCGGGCGCCCAGTCCAAGGCACGGTCGGGCGCGCCGCCCGGAGCCCAGCCGGGCGCACAGCCAAAAGCGGCGGTCCCGGGCCCGGCGGGTCAGTGGTCCCGGTAGGCCGCCTGGTGCGCCATCGTGGACAGTTCCGCGGCCCACTGGGTGCTGATGTCGGCGGCGCGTACCGCCTCGCAGGCCACCTTCACCCGCTCCTCGATGACGGACTCGACCCGGTCCCTGATGCCGGTGCGCACCAGCGTCGCGTACAGCTCGTCCGGGTCGGTGCCGGCGAGGTCGCCGGCGACCAGGTCGCTGACGGCCGGCTCGTCACGCAGGGCGAAGGACATCAGCAGCGTCATCTTGTGCTGCTTGAAGTCGAGTTGGCCGGGCTTGCCGGTGGTGTTCGGGTCGCCGAAGGCGTCCAGCAGGTCGTCCCGGAACTGGAACGCCTCGCCGACCGCGAGCCCGTACTCCTCGAACGCCGCCAGCGTGTCCGCGGCGCCGCCGGCGAGCAGCGCACCGAGGGCCAGCGGGCGGGAGATGGTGTAGCGGCCGGACTTGAAGACCGCGATGTGGCGGGCGAGTTCGGGGTCCGGGTGGAAGCGGGCCGCGGCCCTGATGTCCAGGTACTGGCCGGCCATCAGCTCCGTGCACAGCTCCCCCCACACCTCCATGACCTGCGGCGGGGCGCCGGCGGCGAGCCGGTTGGCATAGGTGAGGGCGAGGTCGCCGGCGAGCACGGCAACGCCCTCGCCGTACCGGCGCGGCTCGCCGCGCCAGCCCTCGCGGCGGTGTAGTTCGGCATGGGCCACGTGCGCGGTCGGCTTGTTGCGGCGCAGTTCGGAGGCGTCCATCACGTCGTCGTGCAGCAGCGCGAAGGTGTGCAGCGCCTCCAGCGCCGCGGCCACGTCCACCACGTCGGGGGCCGTGGGGGCGCCACCGGCCGCGAGGTAGCCCGCGGCGCAGAAGGCGGGCCGCAGCCGCTTGCCGCCGCTGAAGACGATCTGCGCGACGGCGTCGACCAGCGCCAGCGCGTCCGGGTTGTGCTCCTGCCACTCGTGCCGCTCGGCCGCGAGTAACCGCTCAAGTCTGCCCTGCACCCTGCCGAGCAGTCGTTCCAGTTCGGCGCGGGCCGATGTGGGGTCTTCGGCCGTGGCCGCTGAGGCCCTCGACACGGTTCCGGGCACGGCGTCTCCCTGCTGACGGGGCGAACGGGGCTGAACGTCAGGCGTCTGCGTCGGTCGGGCCGTCGTGAACGGGACCGCCGGCCCGTGCGGGGCGGCGGTCCCGATCGACCGCGCGGGGTCGGGCGTGGTCGCTGGCTGCTGCTAGCGCTGCACTCCCGCGTGCGCGAACAGGCTGCCGGGGATGGAGAAGACCACGTCCTCGGTGGTGGTGGTCACGCTGTCGACGTCCTGATATCCCAACGCCGCGAGCCGCTGTACGAGTTCCTGCACCAGCACCTCGGGGGCGCTCGCCCCGGCGGTCACACCCACCGCTTCCACCCCCTCAAGCCACTGCTCGTCCAGCTTGGAGACGTCGTTGACCAGGTGGGACGGGGTGCCCTGGCGGATGGCGACCTCCACCATGCGCACCGAGTTGCTGGAGTTGTCGGAGCCGACGACCAGCACCAGATCGGTCTGGGCGGCGATGTCCTTGACCGCGTTCTGCCGGTTCTGGCTCGCGTAGCAGATGTCGTCGCTGCCCGGGCCCTTGATGTCGGGGAAGCGGCGGGTGAGCTCCTCGATGATGTCCTTGGTCTCGTCCAGCGAGAGCGTGGTCTGCGTGAGGTACGACAGGACGGTGCCCGGGGCGAACTCCAGCGCCCTGGCCTCCTCGACCGACTCCACCACGACGGTCTCCGCGGGCGCCTCGCCGACCG
This sequence comes from Streptomyces sp. HSW2009, assembly GCF_040240285.1. Taxonomy (NCBI): domain Bacteria; kingdom Bacillati; phylum Actinomycetota; class Actinomycetes; order Kitasatosporales; family Streptomycetaceae; genus Streptomyces; species Streptomyces sp. HSW2009. The sequence goes on from NZ_JBEHZD010000530.1 coordinate 2,108, forward strand.
TGCCCTCCACCTCTTCGTGGTTGGCGTGCCCGATGAGGAGGATCTTCCGGCCGGCGTCGGCGGAGCGGCGGGCCTCCTGGTGCACCTTGGCGACCAGCGGGCAGGTCGCGTCGATCACCTTGAGCTCGCGCTGCTCCGCATTTCCACGCACCGCCGGCGACACGCCATGTGCGGAAAAGACGCAGATGGCCCCTTCGGGCACCTCGTCCTCGGAATCGACAAAACGCGCGCCCTGCTTCTCAAGTTCGTTCACCACATGCTGGTTGTGCACGATCTGCTTACGCACGTAAACCGGCGCGCCGTACAGCTCAAGGGCCTTCTCGACCATGCCGATCGCCCGCTCGACGCCGGCGCAGAATCCGCGCGGCTCGGCCATGATGATGCGCTTACGCCGCTGTTGCGGGGACGCGAGCGTGCTGTCACTTACCGAAGGCATCGACTGCTCCCTACAGACTGCGAAGACATCGGCCGGCTAGAAATGCCGAACGGCGCCAATTCTTGGCCGCGGGAGCGGAGGAGCGATATAGCAGACTCCTGTCACAAATAATTGTCGGGCGGGCTGCCTGGGCCTTATGACCGTCTGCGACGAAAGGCTCACCGGTGCATACGGCATGCGGCCGGCGCACGGGGTCCTTCCGCGCGCCGGGTCGCATCGGGACGTACGGGGCGACCGGCTGGGCGCGGCGGGCTGACCGGTTGCCGGCTGGCTGACTGCTTACGGGGCGCGGCCCGGCTGTGCGGTGGGGCGGGCTGTGCGGTGGGTTGACTGTCCGCGCGGTGAGGTGGGGCGGGCTGTGTCCCGCGCCGTGGGGCCGGTCGGCCGGCTGCCCGGCCGCGCGCTCAGCCCCCGTGCACGTACAGCAGGTTCCCCACGCACAGCAGGACCGCGCCCAGCCTGTGGATGGTGATCCCCAACTTGCGCGCGGCCAGTGGGTTGTCGCGGACGATGCCGGCGCGCAGTTGGGCGCCACGGAGCGCGAAGACCGGCGCGAGCAGCAGCAGGAACCACCCGGGCGCCGCCCCGCAGACGACTGCCACCACCGTGCTGACCAGGCCGATCAGGCTGACCGCGAGCAGGTAGCCGCGGTAGCCCGCCGGGCTGGTCAGGGTGGCGACGTTGACCCGGCCCACGCTGCGGTCCCCGGCCAGGTCGTTCAGGTTGGAGTACGAGGCGACCAGCAGCGCCCAGGCGCCGAACAGCACGCTCTCCAGCGCGATCAGCCCGCTGACCTCGCCGGTGAGCAGCGCGTACGGCATCAGCACGACCATCCCGGTGGTGCCGATCATCAGTACTTCCTGGCCGCCCCGGTAGCTGAGCTTGAGCCCGTACGAGTACTGCACGGCGCCGGCGGCCACCAGCAGGAGCAGCAGCAGGAGCCAGCCCGGCCGGTGCGGCGCCAGCGCCGCGGCCGTCGCCCAGCAGCCGGCCCCGACCAGCACCGCGCCCCAGCCGAACACCTGCGCCTGGCGCACCGACAGCGCGCCGGACAGCAGCGGCTTGCGGGCAAGGTCCCGCAACTTGCCGGTCTCCGGTGTGTAGTTGCGCGCGTCGCTGCCGTCCTTGAGCCCGGTCAGGTCGTCGAAGGTGACGGTCGCCGCGAAGATCGCGATCTGCCCGATCAGGAAGAGCAGCAGGGTCGCCCCGGTGGACGCCTCCCACCACAGCGATCCCGGCAGTGCGCACCAGACGATGAGCACGCACAGGTCATAGTCGAAAAATGCGAACTTACCCAGTTTGACGTAGGCGTTAAATCGCGTGTCACGGCGCACTGGATTTGTGGTGTCTACCGCCATCGAGTGTTCCCCCGTTCGAAGATGCGGGGGACTCTCCCATGGTCGGCCGGGCTGCGCACGCGCCTTCTGGGTTCCGCCGCGGCTACGGCCGCCCGCCCAGATTCCCAGGGATTGTCATGCCGGGAAGGCGGGCCGGGAAGGCCGGGAAGCCAGGGAACCTGCTACCGCTAGCAATTCAGTGCACCCGTAAGAGCCGCCACCGGCAATCAATTGCCATACGCGCACGTACCGCCACCGCCGTAGCGTGGTCGCCGCACCAGGGGCCCAACCGTACCCCCTCCTCCGCACACGACGAACTCCCCGACCGTGGTGGGTCGTTCTACGGAACGTGCCACGGAATTCCGCACGGGCAGCGCCGCCCGTGCGCCAGTAATGGAGGTGCATTTTGAGTTCTCGCTCGCAGTCCGGGGCGTCCGGCACGCCGCTCCTCGACCGGATCAGTGGCCCCGCGGACGTCCGCCGCCTCGCGCCGCCCGAGCTGACCGCCCTGGCCAGCGAGATCAGGGAGTTCCTGGTGGAGGCCGTGTCGAAGACCGGCGGGCACCTCGGGCCCAACCTGGGCGTGGTGGAGTTGACCATCGCGCTGCACCGGGTCTTCGACTCGCCGCGCGACCGCCTCCTGTGGGACACCGGCCACCAGTCGTACGTGCACAAGCTGCTCACCGGCCGCAAGGACTTCGCGGGACTGCGCAGCCGCGGCGGGCTCTCCGGCTACCCCTCGCAGGAGGAGTCGGACCACGACGTCATCGAGAACTCGCACGCCTCGACGGCCCTCTCGTACGCGGACGGCTTCGCCAAGGCGCACCGGCTGCGCGGCCTCACCGACCGGCACGTGGTGGCCGTCATCGGCGACGGCGCGCTGACCGGCGGCATGGCCTGGGAGGCGCTGAACAACATCGCCGCGTCCAAGGACCTGCCGCTGGTGATCGTCGTCAACGACAACGGCCGCTCCTACGCGCCCACCCGCGGCGGCCTCGCCGAGCACCTGACGACGCTGCGCACCACCCAGGGGTACGAGCGCTTCCTCGACTGGGGCAAGGACCGGCTGCGCGGCACGCCCGTCATCGGCGGCCCGCTCCTGGACACCCTGCACGGCGCCAAGAAGGGACTCAAGGACTTCGTCGCCCCGCAGGGCCTCTTCGAGGACCTGGGTCTGAAGTACGTCGGCCCGGTCGACGGCCATGACGTCGCACAGGTCGAGTCGGCGCTGCGGCGGGCCCGCGCCTTCAACGGGCCGGTGATCGTGCACTGCATCACGCAGAAGGGCAAGGGCCACGCGCCCGCCGAACAGCACGAACTGGACCAGTTCCACGCCATCGGCGCGGTCTCCGCCAAGAAGAAGCCGTCGGGTCCCTCCTGGACGTCGGTGTTTTCGGAGGAGATGGTGCGGTTGGGGGCTGAGCGTGAGGATGTGGTGGGGATTACGGC
>NZ_JBEHZD010000531.1:0-5329 GCF_040240285.1 Streptomyces sp. HSW2009
GGACGCGGGGAATGGCGGGACGGTACGCACCGGTCGGACGGGATCACTCCCCCCCCCCCGGCCGCCCCCCCCCCCCCCCCCCCCCCCCCCCCCCCCCCCCCCCCCCCCCCCCCCCCCCCCGCCCCCCCCCCCCCCCCCCCCCCCCCCCCCGCCCCCCGCCGCGGGCCCCCCGGGGGCCCCCCCCCCCCCCCCCCCCGGGCGCCCCCCCGGCCCGCCCCCCGGAAGAGGGGCGGGGTGGGAACCGACCACCCGGTTCCCACCCCACCTTCGACGGTGTGCCGGTGCCGGTGGTCACCCAGCACCGCCGCTGGCCGACCCCGGCACACCGCCACCCTGCACGGCACCGCCCGCCCGGTTCCCGTCCGGCCGGCACGGGGGCGCCGGCGGGAGGGGACGGGGGGGCGGGGCGGCTGCCGGTGGTCTGGGTATGCGTACCGTCACCACCGGCTGCCGTGCCGGGCCGATGAGAAGCCGATTAGAAGTCGTACGGCTTGGCGGTGTTCCAGTTGGTCACGTCCGCGTCCGACCAGGTGAACTTGGAGACGGCGCCCTTGCTGGTGAAGGCGTTCAGCTCGACGGCCGGGCCGGTGTCACCGGTCTGGTCGCGGAGCGCGAGCGAGAGCTCGGTGGAGGTGCGGGTCTTCTTGCCGTCGGCGAAGAGGTTGACCGCGGAGTAGACCTTGGCGCCCGGCTTCAGGACGATCTTGGACTTGCCGCCGGGGGCGTCCTTCTTGGAGTGCGGCAGCACCTTGATGGTGTCACCGAGCATCACGGAGGGGGAGCCGGTCACCCAGCACGGGGTGGAGTCCGCGTTCATGGCCGTCACGAGCAGGTGCTCGCCGAGCTGCTTGGGGAAGCGGTGCAGCACGTCGTACGAGATCTCGTCACCGGCGCACTGGCGGACGCTCTTGGTGGTCGACTTCGAGGTGACGGCCTTCGACTTCTGCTTGGCGCTGGCCACCGAGACCTGGTGGACCTTGCCCTGGGCCTGGTCGGCACCCGGGAGCTGGGCGGCGACGGTGGCGCGGGGGGCCGGGCCGCGGCTGGTCTGGGCGCCGTTGCCGCTGTCGGCGAAGGCGTAGGCGGCGAGGCCCAGCGTCATGGCGGTGGTGACTCCGGCGACGGCGGCGATGCGGGTACGGGAGGTGCGCATTGGGGGTCCCCTGTTTGGGTCGTGGTGGTCATGCCCGGTGGTGGTCAACTCCACCGGTGTCATGTCCGGCGGTGGTCAACTCCGCCGGTGAGAAGAACTCTGCCGGTACCCGCTGCCGCTTCGCTTACGCCTCACTGTCGTCTCACTGACGCTCGGCCGCCACTGCCTATCGATCTTCCCCCGGCGGGTGTCGGCGGAGGTCGGTGAAGGCCAACGGCCGGGCGCGCGAGGGGTGGTGACGCCTTGTGCGACGGCGAACCGGACGGTCATCTTCCCGTTCCGCCGCCGCGCCCTGCACCGGCCGCAACGGGGGCGTACGGGCGACCGTTAACACCCCGCCCGGCCACCGCCCCGGCCTCTTCCGTCCCGCCGCACCGCACCGCACCACCCACCCGGGCGGCACCACCTCGCGGAGCGCCCCGCCGCCTCGCTACTCCGCCGTCCCCAGCCGCCCCACGGCCGCCTCGTACCTGGCCCGTACCGCCGCGTCGGGGGCCACCCGCAGCAGCGCGCCGAGCGCCCGTACCGCCCCGTCGTCGAAGCCGCACTCCTCCGCCGCGCGGGCCGCCTCCGTCAGCCGCCGCACGCCGGCGGCGTGCTCGCCCGTGCCGAGCAGCGCCTCGCCGGCGGCGACCAGCAGCAGGACCCGGGAGGCCGGCGAGTACTCCGCACTGCCGTCGGCGGCCAGCGCGGCCTCCGCCGTCGCCAGGGCCGACTGCCAGCGTTCGCCCTGGAGTTGGTGCATCGCCAGGTGGTAGCGGGCCAGCCGCTCGGTGTGCCGGTCGGCCGCCTCGCGGGAGAGCTCGGCCGCCCGTACGCACCCGGCCTCCGCCTCCGCGAGGCCGCCCAGCGCGGCCTGCACCAGCGACAGGTTGACCAGCGCGGTGGCCTCGCCCCGCAGGTCGCCCGCCCGGTGCGCCAGCGCGGGCGCCGCCTCCAGGTGCGGCAGCGCCTCCTGCGGCCGGCCCTCCTCGGTCAGCACCCCGCCGAGCAGCGCCAGCACCCGCGACTCGGCCCGCAGGTCGGCATCGGCCCGCGCCGCCTCAAGCGCCAGGTGCAGCGACGGCACCCAGCCGTCCCGCACCCGCCACACGATCCGTGGCCACATCCCGAGCACGATCCGCCAGGCCCGCCCCGGCAGCCCGGCGGCCCGCGCCGCACCGGCCGCCCGGGCCAGGTCCTCACGCTCCAGCGCGTACCAGGCCAGGGCCGCTTCCGCCCCGTCGAAGGCGCGCACCGCCGGCGGCGGCCGGAAGTCCGCCGGCAGCGTGAAGCACGGTTCGGCGCCAGGCTCGGCCGCGGACGTAGCGGCGAGCACCGTCGCCACCACCTGGTCGAGCACCCGCACCAGCGCGTCGGGCCCGGCGGCCAGCCCGCGCGCGTACAGCCGCACCAGGTCGTGCAGCGTCCAGCGGTTGGGCGCGGTCCGGATGACCAGGTGGGCGGCGGCGAGTTGGTCCATGGCCGCCTCGGCCGCCACCGGGTCGGTGTCGGCCAGCGCCGCCGCCTCATACCGGTCCACATGGGTGCCCGGGTGCCGGCCCAGGTGCGCGAAGTGGTGGGCGACGTCGGCCGGCAGCCGGCGCACGGTCAGCCGCAGCGCGGCCCGTACCCCGGTGTCCTCCACGTCCAGCAGGTGCAGCCGGCGCGACTCGTCCGACAGTTCGGCGCTCATCGCCTCCAGCGACCACTCCGGCTGGTCCGCCAGGCGCGCCGCCGCCACCCGCAGCGCCAGCGGCAGCCCGCCGCACAGCGCGGCGAGCCGGCGCGCGCCCGCCATCTCGCCGGTGACCCGGTCGGTGCCGAGGACCGCGGCCAGCAGCTCCGTACTGTCCTGCGGCTCCAGGACGTCCACCGGCACCGGGCGGGCCGCGTCCGAGGCGATCAGCGCGTGCAGCCGGCTGCGGCTGGTGACCACCGTGACGCAGCGTGCCCCGCCCGGCAGCAACTCCCTGGCCTGTGCGGAGTCCCGGGCGTTGTCGAGGACGACCAGGAGTTGCCGGTCGGCGGCGAGCGACCGGAAGAGCGCGGAGGCCCCGCACGCCGACTCCGGCACCTGCCGCGGCGCCCCCCCGAGCGCCAACAGGAACTCCCGCAGCACCTCCAGGTGGGTCGGCTCGCCGGTGTCGCTGAAACCGCGCAGGTCCGTATAGAGCAGGCCGTCGGGGAAGGCCGTGCGGTTGCGGTGCGCCCACTGCACCACCAGCGCCGTCTTGCCGACCCCGGCGGGGCCGGTGACCAGACAGACCGGCGACGGGCCGGCCGCCGCCCTGGACAGCGCGGCCAACTCGGGCCCGCGCCCGTGGAAGCCGCGCGGCATCCGCGGCAGCAGGTCCACCGTGCCCGGCAACGGGGCGGGTACGGGGCCGCCGGGGCCCCCGATGACGGCCGCGGCCGGCCGGGACGGCGGGGGCCCGGGCGTCTCGTCGCCCTCGCCGCGCAGCGCCACCGCGTACGCGTCGGCCAGCTCGGGGCCCGGGTCGACGCCGAGTTCCTCGGCCAGCAGCCGTCGCGTGCGGTGGAACCGGTCGAGCGCCTCCGAGCGCCGCCCGGCTCGCTGGAGCGCGGTCATCAGCGCCGCCGACAGCGACTCGCGCAGCGGATGCGCATCGGCCTCGGCCCGCAGCATGGCGGCGGCCCGCGCATGCTCGCCGAGCTGCCCGTAGGCCGCGGCCAGCAGCTCGACGGAGGCCAGCCGCCGCTCCTCAAGGGCCGCGGCGGCGGCCAGCACCGGGGCGCTCGGGTAGGCGCCGGTCAGCGCCGGCCCCTGCCACAGCGACAGCGCCTCCTCGTACAGCGCGACCGCGTCCGCCGGCGCCTGCTGGCTGCGGGCCAGCTTCACCAGCTCCTCGAACCGGTGCGCGTCGAGCAGCCGCTCCGGCATCCGCAGCACGTACGCCGCGCCCTGGGTGGCCAATTCCACACCCAGCGCCCCGGCGTCCGCCTCCGCCAGCAGCGCCCGCAGCCGCGACACATGGCCCTGGATGACCGTACGGGCACGCAGCGGCGGCTCGTCGTCCCACAGGGCGGCCATGAGGTGCTCCACCGGAACGGGCCGGTTGGGCCGCAGCAACAGGGCCGTGAGCAGGCTGCGCCGCTTGGCCGGACCGACCGGCAACTCACCGGCTCCGGTAGCGAGGGACACCGCTCCGAGCAGCCGGAACTCCACTGGCACAACCTCCTGGGGGGAGGGCCAGATTACCGGAGGGGCACGCCGGCACCCGCCCGCCCTACGGGGCACGGGGCCCGCTCCTCAGGGCTCGCCGACCACCCGCCACAGCCCCCGCAGGCGCCTCAGGACCGCTCTCGCGTCACCCCTCGTCACCTGCGCAAACACCGACACGGCCGGGCCGGCGTCCGGCTGCGGAACCCGCCGCTGCGCGGGTCGGCGCCGCCCCCGGGGCCGGCCGTCCGCGGCGCCGCCCGGCCCTCTCCCCGGGCGCCTTCCCTGAGGGCCCACTCGGGGCAGCGTCCGGGTCAGCTCCGGGCCGTCAGGGCCTCGCCCTGCGCACCTGTGGCGGCCAGCCTGGAGTCCTGCCAAGCGCCGCACCCCGTACGGACCGCCGAGCGCGGCCCACGGAGCACGCACTACGGGGCTCCGCAGCCGCAACCGACCGGCGACGGGCGAGCTCGGAACGAGCAGCAGCGGCGCAGGCAAACGGAAGCAGAAGCAAACAGGCAGAAGCAGAAACGGAAGGGGACGCGGGGAATGGCGGGACGGTACGCACCGGTCGGACGGGATCACTCCCGCCCCACGGTCAGCCCCCGCCCCACCCACCACAGCCCCAGGCCCACCACGGGCCTCCGCACGACGCGCGCAGCACATCCGCACAACCCACCCAGTTCCCCACGGAACCCTGCACAGAGTCGAGGCATCCCCATGGCACGCTCCCTCCCCTCCCGCCCCGTGCGCCCGGCGCGCACCGGCCGCCTGGTCTCCCGTACGCTGCTCGGCCTGGCACTGGCGGGAACGGTGGCCACGACCGTGGCCACGACGGGGACCGCCACCGCCGCACCCCGCACGCCGTCCCCCACCGCACAGGCCCCCGCCGCGGACGGCCGGCCGGCGGCCACCGTGCCGGGCCCGCGGCGCGGGCCCCCCGCCCCCCCGGCGGGCCGGCACGCGCTCGTCCGCCCCCGCCCCCCCGGCGCCCAGGCCCCCGCCGCCGGCCACGG
>NZ_JBEHZD010000532.1:0-5260 GCF_040240285.1 Streptomyces sp. HSW2009
CGGCGCCGGCACGCCCAAGCGACCCGCCCGCGCGCCCTCCCGCGGGGCAGGGCCGCAACCCCCCCCCCGGGCGGCCCCCCCCCCCCCCGGGCGGCGGCGCCCCCCCCCCCGCGTCCGCGATGGCCTGGCTACACGTCCGCGATCGTCTGCCTACACGTCAGCGATCGTCTGCCTACACGTCCGCGATCGTCTGGAGCTCCACGTCAGCGCGCGGGATGTCCTGGGCGTCGGCGTCGATGGAGCGGCGCAGCGCTTCGTGCAGCCGGGCCGGGGTCAGTACGCCCAGGAAGCGGTCGCCGTCCAGGACCGCGATCCAGCCCGCGTCGTGCTGGAGCATGGTGCTGAACGCCTGCTTGAGCGAGGAGCCGACCGGCAGCCACGCCTCCATGCGGCGGGCGTGCTCGCCGACGGTGCCGCTCGCCGCGGCGGACGCCGCGTCGGCCACGATCCAGCCGTGCAGGTTGTCCCGGTCGTCCAGGACGACGGCCCACCGGGCGCCCTCGGCCGTGAGCCGGGCCGCGGCCTTCGGCAGCGGGTCGTCCAGGTGCACCACGGGCGGCTGTTCCAGGTCGCCGGGCTCGATCGGGGTGACGGTGAGCCGCTTGAGGCCGCGGTCGGCGCCGACGAAGTCGGCCACGTACGGCGTCGCGGGCGCGCCGAGCACCGTGGCCGGAGCGTCGAACTGCTCGATCCGGCCGCTGCCGTAGACCGCGATCCGGTCGCCGAGCCGCACCGCTTCCTCGATGTCGTGCGTGACGAACAGGACGGTCTTGCGGACCTGCTCCTGGAGGCGCAGGAACTCGCTCTGGAGGTGTGCGCGCACGACCGGGTCGACCGCGCCGAACGGCTCGTCCATCAGGAGTACGGGCGGGGCGGCGGCGAGCGCGCGGGCCACCCCGACGCGCTGCCGCTGGCCGCCGGAGAGCTGGTCGGGGTAGCGGTCGCCGTAGACGGACGGGTCGAGCCCGACCAGGTCGAGCAGTTCCGCCGCGCGCTCCCTGGCCTTGGCGCGCTGCCAGCCGAGCAGGTGCGGGACGGTCGCCGTGTTCTCCAGCACGCTCTTGTGCGGGAAGAGGCCGACCTGCTGGATGACGTAGCCGATGCGGCGCCGGAGCGTGACCGGGTCGATGGTGGCGATGTCCTCGCCGTCCAGGAAGATCTGACCACTGGTCGGCTCGATCAGCCGGTTGACCATCTTCATGGTGGTGGTCTTGCCACAGCCGGACGGCCCGACGAGCGTGACCAGCTCACCCTCCGCGACCTCGAAGGACAGGTCGTCCACCGCGGTGGTCCCATCGGCGTAGCGCTTGCTGACGTGCTCGAAGCGGATCATGGGTCCCCATTGTCGCCGTATTCGTTGAAGAACATATTGCGCTCTCGTGGCGGTAGGGCTCGATTGTCAGTGCCCGGGGTTAGGGTCGCCAGGCATGGGACCGGCGCGTGGCCGACGCGTGGGGCATGGGTTGGGCGCGCGCGGGGGAGGTGGGCGGTCATGAGTGCGAAGGGCTGCCTGGCAGCGAACGAGTGGATCTGCGGCGAGTACGTGCGCTCGCGCAGTCAGGAGCTGACGGACGCGACGGTGCAGCACGTGTGGATCACCGCCGTCTCGGTGGGCATCGGGTTGCTGGTGGCGTTCCCGCTGGCGCTGCTCGCCCGCCGCTGGCGGGCCGCGGCCGGGCCGGTGCTGGGCCTGACGACGGTGTTGTACACGGTGCCGTCGCTGGCCATGTTCGCGCTGCTGATGCCGGTGTTCGGGGTGTCGGCCGCGGTGGTCGTCACGGGCCTGGTGCTCTATTCGCTGACCGTCCTGGTGCGGAACGTGCTGGCGGGTCTCGAATCGGTGCCGGACGACGCCCGCGAGGCGGCCCGCGGCATGGGGTACGGGCCGGGCCGGCTGCTCATCGAGGTGGAGTTGCCGTTGGCGCTGCCCGCACTGATGGCGGGCGTGCGGATCGTGACGGTCTCCACCATCTCGCTCACCACGGTCGGCGCCATCGTCGGCTTCGGAGGCCTGGGCAACCTCATCTACGACGGCATGGACAGCTTCTTCAAGGCGCAGGTGCTGACCGCGTCGGCCATCTGCGTGCTCCTCGCGGTCGTCGCCGACCTGCTGCTGCTCGGCGTGCAGTGGCTGCTGACGCCCTGGACCCACGGGCGCGGGCGGGCCGGCGGCGGGGGCGGGACACGGATCGGGACCCGGCGCGCGGCGCGCGCCGCGAAGGCGGGCTGAGGACGATGGACGAGATCACCGGCGCCTGGGACTGGCTGACCACCGGCGCCAACTGGGCCGGCAGCACCGGGGTGTGGCACCGCCTCGGCGAACACCTCTACCTCTCGGCGGTGTGCCTGCTCATCTCCTGTGCCATCGCCCTGCCGATCGCGCTGTACCTGGGCCACATCGGCAAGGGCGGCGCGCTCGCGGTCAACATCTCCAACGCCGGCCGTGCGGTGCCCACCTTCGCGGTCCTGGTGGTGCTGATGCTGACGCCGCTGGGCAAGCACGGGGACCTGCCGACCATCATCGCGCTGGTGCTGTTCGCGGTGCCGCCGCTGCTGACCAATGCGTACGTGGGGATGCGCGAGGCCGACCAGGACGTGGTGGAGGCCGCGCGCGGGATGGGCATGTCGGGCTGGCAGTTGCTGGGCCGGGTGGAGCTGCCGCTGGCCTTTCCGCTGATCATGACGGGGGTGCGGTCGGCGGCGGTGCAGGTGGTGGCGACCACCACGCTGGCAGCGCTGCCCGGCGGCGGTGGGCTCGGCCGGATCATCACGGCCGGCTTCAACACCTACAACTCGGACCAGGTGGTGGCCGGCGCGGTGCTGGTCGCCGGGCTCGCGCTGCTGGTCGAGGGCGTGCTGGTGGTCGCCGAGCGGCTGCTGAGCCCGGTGCCGCGGCCGGTGCGGGCGGCGAAGCGGCGGGCCGAGCGGGAGCGGCGCGCGGAGGAGCGGCTGGCCCCGGCGACGGCGGTGAAGTTCGCGGCGGGCGGCACGGCCGTGGTCGTCGCGCTGGGCGCGGTGGTCTTCGGGTACGGGGGCAAGAGCCTGGAGGCGTCCTCCGCCAGGGGCGGCGGCGGCAAGGGCTCGGTGGTGGTCGGATCGGCCGGCTTCACCGAGTTCAAGATCATGGCCGAGTTGTACGCACAGGTCCTGGACGACGCCGGGTTCAACGCATCGATCCAGCCACTGAAGGCCCGCGAACTGTACGCACCGGCCCTGGAGAAGGGCCAGATCGACGTGGTCCCGGAATACGCGGCGACGCTCGCGGAATTCCTCAACGCGAAGGTGAACGGGCCCGACGCGCCGGCGGAGAAACCCGTCGCGTCGGATGACACGGACAAGACCGTCGCGGCGCTCAAGAAGCTCGCCGAACCGCGCGGACTGAAGGTGCTTTCGGCCGGTGACGCCATCGACCAGAACGCGTTCGCGGTGACCAAGGAGTTCGCCGAGAAGCACAACCTGTCCACCCTCTCGGATCTCGGCGCGGCAAAACTCAAGATCAAATTGGCCGCCGGTGACGAGTGCACCCAACGCCCCTTCTGCGCACCCGGTCTGGAGAAGACGTACGGCATCGACGTGACCGAGGTCGACCCCAAGGGCGTGGGCACCGTGCAGTCCAAGCAGGCGGTCAAGGACGGCACCGACGACATGCTGTTGACCACCACCACGGACGCCACGCTCGACGACTTCGACCTGGTGCTGCTGAAGGACGACAAGGGCCTGCAAAACGCCGACAACGTCCTTCCCGTGGTGAACGCGAAGGATGCCGGCAGCGCCAAGCTGGAAGCCGTACTCGACAAGCTCACCCGGGTCTTGACGACCGAGGACCTGGCGACCATGAACCGTGCGGTGGACGCGGATCGGGAGAAGCCGGCAGACGTTGCGAAGGACTATCTGAAGAAGAAGGGATTGCTGGCGAAGTAACCAGGAGGGAACAGATTCCGGGGCGGGCAGCGGAGTGCAACGTACGCACGGTAAGTTTCAGGCCATGCCACGTGGACGCCATCGCCATTCCCCGCCTCTGCACCGGCTGCTCCCTCCGCTGACCGTGGCAGGGGTGTCAACCGCCTGTGCCGCGGCGGCCTGGCTGGTCGGTGAGCCCCTCCTCGTCCGTTCGCTCGCCACGCTCGCCGCGGTGACCGCGATCGTCGGGGCCGTGCTGCTGCGCCGCTGGGACAACGCTGCGGGCAAGCGGGTAGCCGACCTCAACAACGCCCGGCTGCGGGACGAGTGGCGGGCCGAGGAACGCGTGGCCCAACTGGAGACGGGCGCCGAGCAGTCCCGTGCGGTGCGCAACAAGCTGGAGGGCAAGCTGCGCGCCCGGCGTGCGGAGTTGGCCCGGCTGCGCAACGAGCACGCCGCGCTGCTCCGCCGCTACGCCACCGCGGAGACCGCGCGCGCCAAGACGTTGGAGGACCGCCGCCGGCTCGCGGTCGGCTCCTCCCGGGACGAGGTGGAGGCCGCGTCCGCTGAGGCGTCCGCGGACCTGTCTGCCGACGCGCAGGCCGGGACCCCGGCTGGTGCGCGGGATGCCCGTGGCGCGGCCCGCCGGCCGGCGGCGGCGCTCCCGCCCGCGGCTGCGAGCGGGGCGGACGCGCGTGGGGCGGACGCGAGCAGGGCCGCGCGGTCGGCTGAGTCCGACGAGTCGGCTGAACTCGTTGAGTCCGCCGGGTCCGCCGCGGCCGTGGTGCGGCTCGGGCCCGCCGCGTACGAACAGGCGGCGGCTGCCCTGCGCGACTTCGCCCGCAACGCGGCGCGTCAGCGTGCGCAGGCGGATGCGGATGCGGCGACGGCGGTCGGGCCGGGGGATGTGGTCGGTGCGGTCGGTGCGGTCGGTGACGTCGATGGTGTCGACGCCGTCGCGTCTGATGACGTGCCCGCCGAGTCGGCTGCTGAACGGTCCGACGGACCGTCTGCTGAGCTCTCTGCCGGGCCCTCCGACGGGGTCGCCGACCGGACGGCTGACGCGTCCGGGACGGCGGACGGCGCCACCACCACCGCTCCGGCGGCCGGTGCGGCGCCCGTGACCGGTGGGGACGCCGCGGCGGCTGGTACGGGGCGGCTGCCCGGTGCGATGCCGGCCCTGGTCGAGCGCCCGGACGCCCCGGTGGCTACGGCTGGCGCCGCGGACCAGGCTGGCCCTGACCAGCGCGCCCAGGATGACCAGGGCGAGCAGGGCGAACAGGCCGAGCGCGCTGAGCGCGGCGGCGTCGCCCCGGCGGCGCGGGTGCGGGTGGAGCCGGCTGCCGCGGTGGTCCCGGCT
>NZ_JBEHZD010000533.1:0-5184 GCF_040240285.1 Streptomyces sp. HSW2009
GGTGCGGGCCCCGCGGGCTCGGGTTGTGAGGCGTTAAACCCTTGGCGGCCCCCCCCCCCCCGCCGCCCCCGCGGCGGGGGGGGGGGGCCGCGCCCTGCTGGGTCAGTCTGCTGGCCCGCGACCTCCCGGCCGCCCAGGAGTTCTACGGGGCCGTGCTCGGCTGGTCCTTCCGGCCGGCCGACCTGGGCAGCGAGTTCGCCGTGGCGCACCTGGACGGGCAGCCGGTGGCCGGGCTCGGGGCGCTCGCCAGCACCCTGCACGTCTCCGTGGCGTGGACCCCGTACTTCGCGGTGGCCAGCGCCGACGAGACGACCGCACGCATCCGTGAGCGCGGCGCGACGGTGGCGGTGGGGCCGCTGCGCCTCGGCCACGGCCGGGCGGCGCTCGCGGCCGACCTCGACGGGGCCACGTTCGGCCTGTGGGAGGGGGCGGTGTTGCACTGGTCGGTGGGGCGCGGCCGGGCGCCGGCCTGGCTGGAGTTGCGGACCCGCGACGCGTTCGCCGCCGCCATCTTCTACGGGGAGGTCCTGCGGTGGGCGATCCCCGGCGAGGCGGGGTGCGACGTGGACTACGCGCAGGGCCAGGTGCTGCTCAAGGACGGCGAACACCCCGTCGCCGGGCTGCGTGGCGGCGCCGTGGAGGCGGCCCCCGACCCCAGCATCCGCCCCCGCTGGCACGTGTACTTCCCGTGTGCGGACGTGGACCGGGTGGTGCGGGTCGCTGTCGACGCCGGTGGCTCGGCCGTGGAGCTCCCGACGGTCTCGCCGCACGGTTACGAGGCGACGCTGCGTGATCCGGACGGCGGCCTGTTCACCGTGGTGGCGGCCGACGGCAAGTCGGCGTGACCCCGCGGCCGGCCGGCGTGACCCCGCGGCCCGCCCGGCCCCGGCTCTCCCCCGTCTGAGGTAGGGACTCGGCGTACGAGCTGCCCGCCGTACGCACCGCCCCGGGCACGAGCCTGCCGCCACGGCCGCGGGGCGCGCCGGGGCGTGGCATACGGTGCGGGGTGCACGCACCGGGTTCGCGGAGGGGATCGGCGATGGCACAGCAGGCTTTGATCGCGGCGTTCGGCGGCAAGGAGCCGCAGGTGGGCGCCGATGTGTTCACCGCCCCCTCGTCGGTGATCATCGGTGAGGTGACGTTGGCCGCCGGCGCGAGCGTCTGGTACCACGCCGTACTACGGGCCGACTGCGGCCCGATCGCGGTGGGCGCCGGCAGCAACATCCAGGACAACTGCACCGTCCACGTCGATCCGGGCTTCCCGGTGACGGTCGGCGCGCGCGTGACGGTGGGACACAACGCCGTACTGCACGGCTGCACGGTCGAGGACGACTGTCTGATCGGCATGGGCGCCACCGTGCTCAACGGAGCGGTGGTGGGCGCAGGTTCGCTGGTCGCGGCCCAGGCACTGGTCCCGCAGGGGATGCAGATCCCGCCCGGCTCGCTGGTGGCCGGCGTGCCCGCCAAGGTCCGGCGCCCGCTGACCGACGAGGAGCGCGCGGGCATCCGGGCCAACGCCGCTGGCTACACCGAACTGGCCCACCACCACCGCGCGGCCTTCACCACGCCGACCGCCCCGACCGCCGCCCCGACCACCCCGCCCCCCACCGCCGCGGACTGACCGCCGGAGCCGTCGACCGACAGCCGCATCGACCGACGGAGGCACGAGGTCGAGCAAGGCCGACCACCAGCGCGCGTCGGCAGCGGAGGTGGCGTACGGAACGGCCCGTACGAGACGGCGCCGTACGGGAGGGACGGAGCAGGAGAGACGGGCACGGCGTGGGCCCGCCGCAGCGCGGATGGCGCGGGGCCCACCCCGGCAGACGGAAGACGCGGGCTCGCGGGCCCGCCACAGACACGCACGGCGTACGCCCGCTTCCCCGCCGAGCGGACGTACGCCCCTATCGATGTGCGCGGATCGGTGGGCCCGCGGGTCCCTCAGAGCGCCGCCACGAGCGCCGCGACCGCGACGTATCCGGCCTGGAGCGCCGAGCGACGGCCGAGCGGGTCGCCCTGGGCGGTCCGACGGCGGGCCGCGGAGACGTTGGCCGGGAACATGGCGACGAGCAGCAGCGCCAACCCGGCAGCCGCCCACCGTGCGGACGCCGGCACCAGCAGGGCTGCGGCGCCGGCCGCCTCCAGCAGGCCGGTGAGGGTCACCAGCAGGTCGGGGCGGGGCAGCGGTGGCGGGACCATGTCGATGAGGTCGGCACGGAGTGCCGGATGGAAGTGGGCAACCGCGGTGAAGGCGAACATCAGGGCCAGCCCGATGCGCACCGCGGGGTGCCAACCGTCCAGCGCGTCCACGCCGAGCAGTCCGGCCAGTCGCGCCCCGAGGAATCCGACGACCAGGGCCACGAGCGGTTCCATGACATCCTCCTCGGATCGAACTTGACACTGCCAAGATACGCCCGATTTGCCCCATCTTGTCAATGGCAAGATAGGCTGGCCGCATGGCTACCCGCCCGTACCACCACGGAGATCTACGCCGCACCCTGCTCGCCGCCGCTGCCACGACGATCGCGGAGCGTGGCGTGGCGGGACTGAGCCTGCGCGCCCTCGCGCACAGTGCGGGCGTCTCGCACGCCGCGCCCACCCACCACTTCGGCGACAAGCGGGGGCTGCTGACCGCGCTCGCCGCCGAGGGGCACGGCATGCTGGCCGATGCGCTCGGCGGCGCCGGCGGCGATCTGCTGGCCGTCGGCGTGGCGTACGTCCGCTTCGCGGCCGAGCACCGGGCCCACTTCGCGGTGATGTTCCAACCGAACCTCTACGACACGAACGATCCGCAGGTCAGCGCCGCGCGCGAGCGCGCGAACCGGTCCCTGACCACCGCCTTGGCCGCGAACCGGTCCCGGACCACCGCACTGGCCCAGCGCTCCGCGCCAGCACCCGCAACGGAGGACGCGCCGCCGGCACCGGCGCCCCCGCCCGCGGCGCCCGCCTCGCCAAGGCCCTCGTCACCGACGGCCCCGCCCCGCGCGGATTCCGCGACGGCGGATGCCACCGCAAGGGACCCCGAGGCGGACCCCGAGGCGGCCGAGCTCGCGGCCTGGTGCCTGGCCCATGGCTTCGCCGCGCTCTGGCTCAGCGGCGCGCTGCCCGCCGCCGTCGGCGACGGTGACGGCGATGACGGCGATGACGACCGTGCTGGTGGTGGCGATGGTGACGGCGGCGGTGACAGCGCCGGCGCCGGTGGCAGCGGCAGCGGCAGCGGCAGCGGCAGCGGCTCAGCCGACGTCGAAGCCACCGCGCGCCGCGTACTCGCCCAGCTCTTCACGCCGCGCTGAACCGGGCGGCGGGCCCGCGCCCGAACCAGCCGGCCGGTCCTTGCAAGCCCTACGGGACCCGCCAACCCCGCCGACTCCGGCAGCCCGGCCCCGCAACCCCAGTCGCCAGCCCCGCCGGCACGCATCCCCACAACACCCCACCACCCCCTACCGGCAGGCGCTCGCCACACCCCGCCGCCCCACCGCTCCCGCCAGAACGGGCCAACCGCCCGCGTCGGGGCACGGTCAGCCGTCCAGATCAGGGCGGAGGACCACGCGCCGGCCGTGTAGTTCACCGCGCTCCAGCCGGGTGTGCGTCTTGGCCGCCGCGCTGAGCGGTTCGCGCTCCAGTTCGCGGGGGCGCAGTCCGCCGCGGGCGAGCAGCGTGCCCACCGATCGGGCGGCCTCGGCCAACTCGGCCGTCGTGGCGTGCGAGATGACCACGCCGACGATCGAACCGTCCTTCATGTACAGCGGCCCGACAGGGAGTTCGGGCCGGCTGCGGGCCCCCGCCAGCAGCACGATCCGGCCGCGGAAGGCCAGCAGTTCCACGGCGACGGGCAGGTCGTTGTGGCCCGAGGTGTCCAGGAGCACGTCCACGCCGCGCGGGGCCACCGCGCGGATGCGCTCGACGAGCCGCGGGTCACGGTAGTCGAAGACGTACCGGGCGCCGAGTTCCTCGCAGTACGCGCGGTCCCCGGCCGACGCCGTCGCCACGACCGTGGCGCCGGCCCGTACGGCCAGCTCCACCAGAGCCGATCCGACGTTGCCCGCGGCCCCCGCGACCAGCACCGTCTCGCCCGCCCGCAGCCTGCCGTGGGTCAGCAGGGCCAGATGGGCGGTGACGGCGGGGTGCACCACCGCGACCGCCGCATCGGGGTCCACGCCAGGCGGCAGGTGGTAGAGGCGGTCGGCGGCCACCACCGCGCGCTCGGCCGCGGCGCCCTGCCGGCCGCCGTGCCCCAGGCTGTTGCACCAGACCGCGTCGCCGACCGCGAAGCCGTCGACGCCGGGGCCCAGTTCGGCGACCGTACCGACCAGGTCCCGGCCGATGACGAACGGGAAGGGGGTGGGCGTGCGGAAGAGCCCGGAGCGGACGAAGGTGTCGACCGGGTTCACCGTGGTGGCCGCGACCTCGACCAGCACGTCGGTGGGGCCGGGGCGGGGGTCGGGGAGGGTGCCGTACTCGATGGCCTCCGGCGGGCCGAGCCGCCGGATGAACGCTGCACGCATGGCCGCGAGTCTGGCAGCCCGCGGCCCGCCCCTCACCTCCGGCGGGCCGAGTGCGTCAGGTCGGCCCGCCGGAGGTACGGTCCGGGGCCGGGGCCCGTACCGGTACGCCGGACACTCGGCCTACGATGCGCGGCGTGGAGCTGACGACGACCGACATCGCCCCGACCGACGCCGCCATGGCCACCGACGTGGCCCCACTCATCCGCACCCTGCGCCCCGCCCTGACCGAGGACGCCTTCACCGCCTTCGCCACCCGGGCGCACGCCCAGGGCCTGGTCTTCACCGCCGGCTACGACCCGGCGGGCACCTGTCTGGCGGTGGCGACGCACCGGGTGCTCGCCACCAGCCGGGGGCTGCTGCTGTACGTGGACGACCTGGTCACCGCCGAACACGCGCGCTCCGGCGGCATCGGGGCCCGCATGTTCGCCGTACTGGAAGAGCGCGCCCGCGCGGCCGGCTGCACCCGCATCGAACTGGACTCGGGGGTGACCAACCACCACGCCCACCGCTTCTACCACGCCCACCGGATGGCGATCACAGCCCTGCACTTCGGCCGCGCCCTGTGACCACACCGCCGGCCGTCCCGGGCCCGCGGCACGCCGTGGGTTACGCGCCACGGGCCGCGACGGCAGGCAGGCAGGCAGGCAGGCAGGCAGGCAGGCAGGCAGGCAGGCAGGCAGGC